>JBILIX010000145.1:0-5544 GCA_044368835.1 Flavobacteriales bacterium
TAATTGTTGGCCGTAGGGTCGGTGCATCCCCATTCTGTTTGAGAGAAGGATGGCACAGCGCTAAGAAAAGCCAAGAAAAGGAGAATGTGTTTCATAATTGCTGTTTTTGTCTATGCGTCACAACGAAATAACACCTCACCCCCGCGAACAGTTGCTTGTAAAGTGAGATAAATTTTCGGGAGTTGAATTGCTAACGAAGCGATGTGCGCAACAAGCCGTCGCATTTGCTGTTGTATTGGCCTGCCGCACTAGTTTTGTTGGTAAGCAGAATACCATGGCAAAAAAGACATCCAATAACTTCTTAGGTAGAGCCCGTTTGCTCTGGATTGTGGCATTGACCCCTGTGTTTCTGATTGTGGGTGTGTTGGGGACGGCCATGCTCAGCGGATTGCCCGACGTGGATTTGTTGGCCAATCCGAAGGTGAGCCTGGCTTCGCAGGTAGTTTCTTCCGATGGACGTACGTTGGGAGCCTATTACAAAGAAAATCGCAGCGATGCCAAGTTCAGTGAGTTGCCCCCGCAGCTGGTCAATGCGCTTTTGGCAACCGAAGACGTTCGATTCCGCGAGCATAGTGGGGTCGATTATTGGGGATTGTTTCGGGCCGTGTTCACGGCGGGTCAAGGCGGGGGTGGTTCTACCATCACACAGCAGCTGGCCAAGATGCAGTTCACGAAAGAATATCAGAATGTATCGGTCGTAAAGAGGGCGTTTCAGAAAATTCGGGAGTGGATTATCGCCTGTCAGATTGAGCGCTTGTATACCAAGGATGAAATCATTGCGCTGTATCTGAATCAGTATGACTTTTTGAATCAGGCTGTCGGCATCAAGTCGGCGGCGCATATCTATTTCAACACCACGCCCGATTCCTTGAACGTGCAGCAGTCGGCCATGCTGGTTGGTATGCTTAAGAACTCATCGCTTTTCAACCCGTTGAAGCGCGATTCGTTGGTGTTGAAGCGTCGTGAAGTGGTGCTCGATCAAATGGTGAAATACGATTTCTTGTCGGAAACTGAATACGACTCCTTGCGCGCATTGCCTCTGGGCATCGACTTTCAGCGCATGAGCCACGACGAGGGCTTGGCGCCTTACTTCCGGGAAGTGCTTCGCGGTGAGCTGGAAGAATTGCTTCAACAAAAAGATGAAAAAGGAAATTTGAAATACGCCAAGGCCGATGGCGAGCCGTATGACATTTACCGCGACGGATTGAAAATTTTCACCTCCATCGATTCGCGTATGCAAGAGTATGCGGAGTGGGCAGTTCATGAACATTTGCGAAAGGAGTTGCAGCCGGCATTTACCAAAGATGTAGCCCGCCGCAAATCGGAGAATTATCCGTTCTACAACGGCATCAGCAAGAGCAATCGCGAGTCAATCATGAAGCGCGCTATCGAATCGAGCGAGCGTTACATGATGCTCACCGGTAAACTCTGCCCCGATTGCAGTCGTCCGGGCTTTTACATTCGAAAGGAAAAGGGTGAAAACGGAGAAGTTTACCATTGCCAGGAGTCGAAAGATGGTTGCGGACATCAGTGGCCGGCCTTGTCTGAAGCGGAGGTGGATGCCATCATGAAGAAATCCGTGAAGATGAAGGTGTATCATGTTGCGGGTGATAAGGACACCTTGCTTTCACCGCTCGACAGCATCAAGTACATCAAGAGCATTCTGCACGCGAGCATGATGTCGGTCGATCCGCACACAGGTCAGGTAAAGTGTTGGGTGGGTGGTATCGACTTCAAGCACTTCAAGTTTGATAACGTGTACCAATCGGCACGTCAGGTAGGTTCTACCTTTAAGCCGCTGGTATATGCTACAGCGCTTCGCATGGGTAAATCACCCAAAGACGCTGTGGATGGTTCTCAGTTTTGTTGGGGAAGCTGGTGTCCGCAAAACAGCGGCGGTGGCTATGGCAGCTATACAATGCGCTGTGCACTGGCCAACTCGGTCAACACCGTAGCCGCGCGCATGGCACAGCAATACGGCATCGACAACATCATCAACCTCGCGCGTCGCTTGGGTATCACTTCCCATCTCGACCCCGTTGGTCCGCTTTCGCTTGGTGCCGCCAACATTCCGTTGTATCAGATGGTAGGCGCTTTGAGTTCATTTGCTAATCAGGGGGTATACATCAAGCCCACTTTCTTGTTGCGCATCGAAGACAAGAATGGAACCCCTATTTTCGAATCGGAGCCAACCGTAGAGCAAGCAATCGACCCATGTGCTGCGTATGAAATGATCAGCATGATGAAGGCGGTGGTAGATGGAAGTTGTGGCAGCGGTACAGGTGTTCGCTTACGCAACCCGGGCAAGGCATATGGCGGCATCAATTACCCAACTGCAGGTAAAACAGGTACTACACAAAACAATACCGATGGTTGGTTCATTGGTCTTACCCCCGATTTGGTTACCGGAGTTTGGGTGGGAGCGCAAGACCCAACCGTTCGTTTTAGTAGCACAGCAATAGGTCAGGGAGCCAACACAGGCTTGCCTATTTATGGCTACTACATGAAGAAGGTGTATGCCGATTCGAAGCTCGATATTTCGAAGGGCGATTTCGATGTTCCGATGGGATGCGAAGCCCGCACAACACCATCAGCGGGTGGGCCTGTGGGGCTCGATGATTACGATGAGCTGTTTGGTGAGGGCGATCAAGAGTCTGACGAAAATCAAGCCGCACCCGTAGGATTGCCTCGCGAAACGGAGGAGTACATTCCATCCGATTCGACTAACTTTGACCCGTACTAAAGGTCAATGTACTATGCCTATAAATAAAGTAGTGAAGAACGCCGAAGAGGCGTGTAGTGGAATTACCGACGGCATGACGCTCATGGTGGGTGGTTTCGGTTTGTGCGGTATTCCGGAAAATTGCATCACTGAATTGGTGAGCAAAGGAGTAAAAAATCTTACGTGCATTTCGAACAATGCCGGTGTCGATGATTTCGGATTGGGCTTGTTGCTTCAAACCAAACAAGTGAAGAAGATGATTTCTTCCTACGTTGGTGAAAACGATGAATTCGAACGCCAGATGCTGAGCGGCGAGTTGGAAGTAGAGTTGATTCCACAGGGCACGCTCGCCACTCGTTGTATGGCTGCGGGCTACGGTATGCCTGCTATCTATACGCCGGCAGGTGTAGGTACTGAGGTGGGCATTGGCAAGGAGGTGCGCAATTTCAACGGTAAAAACTATTTGCTGGAATATGCATTCGACGCAGATTTTGCAATCGTAAAAGCATGGAAGGGTGATTCGAAAGGGAACCTCGTGTTTCGCATGACGGCGCGCAATTTCAATCCAATGATGGCGATGGCCGGAAAAATCACGATAGCTGAAGTGGAAGAGTTGGTGCCCGACGGCGAGTTGGATCCTGACATGATTCATACACCCGGTGTGTATGTTCACCGCATCTTTCAAGGAAGTAACTACGAGAAACGCATTGAGCAGCGCACGGTGCGTCAGCGCTCATAATTCTAATTCAGTAATCACATGGCACTCGATAAAATAGGTATCGCTAAGCGCATCGCGCAAGAAGTAAAAGACGGTATGTATGTCAACCTTGGCATTGGTATTCCAACACTGGTTGCGAATTACCTGCCGCAGGGAATTGAAGTAGAATTACAGTCTGAGAATGGCTTGCTAGGCATGGGCCCATTTCCGTTTGAGGGTGATGAAGATGCGGACTTGATCAACGCCGGAAAGCAAACCATTACGATGCTCCCGGGCAGTGCGGTGTTTGATTCTGCCATGAGCTTCGGCATGATACGCGCGCAAAAAATTGACCTCACCATCCTCGGTGCAATGGAAGTTAGTGAGCACGGTGACATCGCAAATTGGAAAGTTCCCGGTCGCATGGTGAAAGGCATGGGTGGTGCGATGGATCTTGTTGCTTCAGCCAAGAACATCATTGTTGCCATGCAGCATTGCGACAAGGCAGGCAACTCGAAGTTGCTGCCCCATTGCACATTGCCGCTAACAGGTGTTGGTTGTGTGAAGAAGGTGGTGAGCGATTTGGGTGTATTCGACATTCACGATGGTGCATTTCACCTCGTAGAACTAGCCCCCGATGTGACACTCGATGAGGTGCGTGCGAAGACCGCAGGGAAGTTGGTGGTGCATTGATTTGTTTCTAACCGCAGAGACGCAAAGAAATTCTCTCGAAGTTTCTTTGCGCCTTTGCGGTTAAAAAAATATACTCTTGTTTAATAACCCGCTTGCATGAAACCATTGCTCTCATTCATTGTACTTGTTATCATTTTCACTTCGTGTTCGATTGAGCGCAGGCATTATTTGCCGGGATACCATGTTGAAGGGCGAAGTACGAGGGGCGAAGTGCGAGGGGCGAAAGATGAAGTACATAGCGATAGGGTTGAAAAGGATGACGACAATTTAATAGCAGGCCTCAAGGACGAGGTAAATGGCGAGCATAAGGCATCCTTTGAAACAGCTGTTATTTCTGTACCTGCTGCTGAAGAGCAGAATTCAAGCTCGAAAGCTGACGCCCTTCGTCCTTCGCACTTCGCACTTCGCCCCTTGCCCCTCGCCCCCGACACCCTCAAAAAACCCTTCAAGCCCCAACAGCAATACAGAGAAGTCGATCCTGTGGGCAAAGCCTCTGTCCTCATTGTTTTAGCGGGAGTGGCCTTGCAAAAAATCGTAGGGATACTAACCTGGTATGGGGTGGTCGTGCCATTGATGGTTGGCCCGGGCATTTTTATTCCTGCGATGATTGTCGCTTTTATTGGTGTTGGCCTTTCTGGTTTTAGTGTCTATCGAGCGCGCAAGTATCCCGAGAAGTACAAGAAGAACGAGTGGGGCAAAGCTGCATTAGCTATTCTAGGCTGGCAGATATTAATGACCGTGTTGTTTGCGTGGCTGTTGGTATGAGTTCTGAGGACTGAGTACTGGGGGCTGGATACTGAGTACTGGGTACTGGAGACGGTTAGGGTAGTTATCATGTTGAATGGCGTGATTGCCAATTCGAGGTTCTTTATTGGGGAGTACCTATTAGCGGTAAAAGTCAATGCCGGCCCCACTCGCCACTCTCCATTTGCCATTCGCCATTCACCACTCGCCACTTGTTACTCGCCACTCGCCATTCGCCACTTGTCAATCGCCACTCACCTCCACGCTCACACTCTCCACTTGCCCTCCCATTGGCGCGTTCACTTTCGTGATGCGCACCCACACGCTGTCGACCATGGGCAGAGATTGGATCAGCGCGTCTTTGATGCGGTGCGCAACGGTTTCGATGAGCTTGGCGCGTATGGCCATTTCGCTGTAAACGATTTCACGCACGAGCACGTAGTCTGCGGTTTGAGAAAGGTCGTCGCCAGCTGCAGCACCGCTGAAGTCGAGCGTGAGTGCCACGTCTACAACATAGTCGCCGCCGATGATTGCTTCTTCTTCCCAGCAGCCGTGGTAGGCGTGCATGCGCATGTTGTTGATGGTAATGCGCGACATTTTATTTGTTGGCTTTAGCCCATGAGTCTTTCAACGTCACGGTGCGATTGAAGATGAGTTTGTCTGAGGTTGAATTCAAATCAGGTGTGAA
>JBILIX010000146.1:0-5520 GCA_044368835.1 Flavobacteriales bacterium
GCTCTATCAGTTTCACGCAAAGCCATTGTTCAACGGCGCTTTGGCGGCTGAAGGCATGCGTCAGATACTGTGGGGTTTCTTCAAGAAGATTGTTATTGCCGATACGTGCGCTGCGTATGCCAACGCAGCCTTTAATGAGTATGAATCGCTGTCTTCCATTAGCCTGCTGCTGGGAGCTATTGCATTCGCCTTTCAGATTTATGGTGACTTCAGCGGCTACTCCGATATTGCGTTGGGCACTTCGAAACTTTTCGGTATTCAGCTCATGCGCAATTTCAATCTTCCCTATTTCGCGACTAGTATTCCCGATTTCTGGCGTCGATGGCACATTTCTCTTTCTACCTGGTTTCGCGATTACGTATACATTCCCCTTGGCGGCTCACGCGTCTCGGGCTGGAAATTCTACCGCAACGTGTTTATCATCTTCCTGCTAAGCGGCTTCTGGCACGGTGCGAATTGGACATTCATTATTTGGGGACTTATTCATGCCATTGTTTACTGTATCTATTTCGCTATTTGGGGCAATGCAAAACAGAAGAGCGATCAAACCGCCACACCTGTTTGGAAAAGCTGGGTCGGCGGCCTCATAACCTTTGGTGTGGTAGTGCTAGCCTGGATTTTCTTCCGAGCGAAAAATGTGCAGGAGGCATGGGCCTATTTGCACGCTATCGCAACGAACTCATTCGGTGGTCATGATGTCTATGAATTTTTGCCACTGCTTTTCGTCTTGATTCCGTTCCACTTCTTGGAATGGATAAACCGCAATTCCAACAACGGCGTTTTCCTTTCCTCCTTGCGACTGAATCCCACCGCACGCATGGCCATTGAAATGATTATGGCGATTCTCATCATTGACTGTTTTTATTCACTCGACCATGAACAATTCATCTACTTCCAATTCTGAGTTCAAGCGCTTTATTGCGAAAATGGTCGGTCGAACGGCCATTCTAGCTGTATTGTGCACGCTTGTTTTTTATATACCTCTCCCAAGAGAGTACTATTTTTCCATTATGAACCATTCAACTTATTCGAAAATAAGCTGGATCGAAAACAAGCTGAACCAAACGAAGTCACTCGACAGTACCATTGTTTTCGTTGGCTCCTCCATATGCATGAATGGCATAAACGACAGCCTGCTCAACGCGCTCGATACAACCACAACGCAATACCTCAATTTAGGCATTTCGCACACTTGCTTTGCCTACATTGATGCGCTTTTGGAAAATATGCTCGAGCGAAGAGAGTTGCGCCCCAAAAAAGTCTTGCTTTGCTTCAAGGGCGATGCTATGGCCCAATACATTCACAGCATGTATCCCGTTCAGGCTACTCCCAACCACATACAGTCGTCGGCTCTAGCCGGGAACACACTGTACTTGCCTTCCTTCCTTAAGCGTGTTTCATGGAATGTTCACTCACTCACACGCTTCGGTAAATACACTCCTAAGGAAGAAGAAGAGTTCTTTTCCAGTTATGGTTTCAGGCCACAACCCTACAACACCCTCGAAAAGGTCGAGAAGTCATACAAAAACCTACGTGGAGGTTCCGAAGCCAATTTCAATGCTATTCAAGGTGAAAACGAAGGTCGCATGCTGCCACTGAAGTCGCAAGCGCTCATGGTCTATTTCAGCATTGTACAAAATGTCCATTTCCAACGCGTCATGTTTGCCAGAAGCGCACGTCGACTTGATGAACTCAATATACCCTATGACATTATTGTGTACCCTAATCTTGTTTCGGCTCGAATGGAAAAGAAAGGTATAATGGCAAACTATATCAAGCGAACATTCACTGCCATCGATTATTCAAAACACAACGTAATTACGTTCAGCGATACTGCATTTGCAAATGCGAAGTACTACGTCGATATGAATCACCTCAATCCTGACGGTGCAGAATTGCTGACAAAATCAATCTACAACGAGCTTCATCCATAAAGGCCATGCCTCAACGTCGAAAAGGGTTACGCAATCGCTACAGGAACAACATGCCCTGGACGGAAGTGTTGTTGAAAGATGCGCAAGGACTTTTGATGGATGGCCTCTCCTGGCTGAGAAATGGTTTTCATCTTCCTGTGGTTGTAGTATACCCCGACTACCCAAGCAAGAAAACAACCATCTACAAAATCTGTCGCACGCTGGGGTATCGGATCACCAACAAACGCCTACGGCGAGCCAATTGGGTTATGTGGTTTCACGACACGACCCATGCCAGTTCTGAGTTGCTGGTGCAGAGCTATCCGGAACAGGAAGTAATCAACCGAAAATGCACGGATATTTCTAAGAAGCATGTAGACAGCGTCCATCAACAGCTATTCGGGTATTCTACATTCGTTGACCCCACACAACATACCGGATCTGCGGTTACTAAAAGCGATATAAATGCATTGCACGATGGCGAAATTGTGCGTTGCCCCATTGCTGATCCTTCCGCAAAGGCCGTTTACCAAATTGTGATTGACAACTCCGTTCCAAACGGAGAGTTTGTTGATTACAGAGTGCCTGTGATGAATGGTGATATCCCATTGGTCTATGCCAAATTCAAGCGCGAAGAAGTACGCTTCACCAACAAGGTCCATCACTCGCAACTGCTCTCACCGGATGCCGTATTTTCTGGCGAAGAATTGAAGCTCATTCGTAAGATGGCTGCACAAATGGGGGCCGACTTCTGTGAATTTGATGTGCTACGCGACAATCATAGCAAGCTCATTTACATCATTGATGTAAATAAAACTCCTTACGGCCCGCCAAATGGTTTGTCTAGTGAAGAAACAAAAAAAGCAGTTGATCTGCTTACTAAGTCCTTTGTTAAAGCTTTCCGCCGCTAGCGCGGCAACGATTTTATTTTACCTGCTACCTTCATTGTAATGAAGTCGCGCGCAGGCAAAGCGCCGCGCGCAGGTGAATATTCACGGGCGTAGAATATAATTTGCAAATGAAGTTTTATCCAGGTCGACTCCGGGAATAATCGTTTCGCATCGCGTTCAGTCTGCTCGACGCTTCTGCCATTGCTCAATCTCCATCGATACAGCATGCGGTGAATGTGCGTATCGACCGGAAATGCGGGTACGCCAAAGGCCTGAATCATGACAACCCCTGCCGTCTTATGCCCCACTCCGGGAAGGGCTTCCAACTCTTCCATCGTGGCAGGCACCTGCCCGGAATGCCGTTCGAGGAGCAGCTCCGACAACCGGTGTATGTTCTTGCTTTTGGCAGGTGATAAACCACACGGACGGACAATCGATTCAATTTGCGATACGGACACCTTCACCATGTCGTTTGGGTTATCTGCCAAGGCAAATAGTTTGGGAGTTACTGTGTTCACACGCGCATCGGTGCATTGGGCGCTGAGGAGCACCGCGATGAGCAACGTGTATGCATCGCTGTGATCGAGCGGCACCGGGGGCTCGGGGTACAAGTTCTCCAACTCTTGCAGAATAAACTCTACGGCTTCCTTCCTTTTCATACATCAACGTCGGAAAGTCTGTTGTGTGCGGTCCTTAAAAAAAACCAGCGTCTGCGTCGACCCCATCATGGTAAGGTCAACAATGTTTTGCTGTTCCGGAAATTGCGATACCAGCAAATCGTTGGTGAGCGTTAATGCAGAAAAATCAGGCTTGCGATACAACTCCATGTAGCAATACGTGAGATCATTCTCGACCTCCTTCCCTACCCATCGCCACTCCGCATCTATGCCATCCATTGAAAAGCGAAAGTGCTGCTTCATATAGGCCTCGATCCACACTCCCGATTCGGGTAGCTCTTCTGCAGTTCCCAACCGCATCGCCTTGCCGTTCTGTTGCTCGATAGCCAACTCAAGATCATCGGTGAACAGCTTGCAGGTAATTTCAAATTGCTGCGAGCGCGGATTGAACTCAATGATGCTCTTGGAAATATAGAATTTGTGAGCCTCCCAATTGCTGCATATGCATACAAGACCAACAAGCAACAAAACCGATAATTTTTTCAGACTCAGCAACATAATCGTGTTGTTTAAAAACAATCTGCAAGTTAGCAAAAGAAAGCGCTTACCCTTTCGACCTGCGTTTAACTTTGTAGCATGTCAAGGATACTGACCCCGGAACAAATTGATACCGCACAACGACTCATTCTTAATGCGAATCGTATAGTCGTAACCACTCACAAAAGCCCCGATGGCGATGCTATAGGCTCGGCGCTGGCCATGCATCATTTTTTACGCAGCCTCGGAAAAACGCCCACAACTATTCTACCCGATGCAGCGCCCGACTTCCTTCATTGGGTAAGCGATTACGACCAGTGTATTTGTGCCGACCAGCAACCTAAGGAGGCAGAAGCGCATATCGCTCAAGCCGATTTGATATTCTCGCTCGACTACAATCACCTACCGCGCACCGGTGACTATGTGGGCGCGCTGTTGGAAAAAAGCAACGCGTCGTTCATTCTCATTGATCACCACCAGCAACCGGGATCTTTTCCGGTAGTTACCTACAGCGATACAAAGGCATGCAGCACGTGTGAAATGGTTTTTCGCTTCATCGAGCAATGCGGTTGGATAGGCCATTTAAACCTCGATATCGCAACCTGCATTTACCTTGGCATAATGACCGACAGCGGCTCGTTTCGTTTTCACAGCGTGACAGACGATACGCATCGAATCGCAGGTGCGCTAATCGCTATGGGCCTCGACCATTCGGAGGTGCATCGTAATGTGTATGACACCAACCTCATGGATAAGCTCAAGCTCATAGGCTTTGCACTGAGTGAAAAACTGGTGGTGTTGCCCGAACACTCCACTGCGTTCATAAGCCTCAACCAAGAGGAATTGACACGTTACAATTACCGACAGGGCGACACAGAAGGGCTTGTAAACCAAGCACTGTCCATTCGTGGTATCAAGTTCGCCGCTTTTTTCAGGGAAGGCAACAACGAAATAAAGGCATCGTTCCGTTCGAAAGGCAGTTTCGATGTCAATGCATTTTCCAGAGCTCATTGGCAGGGTGGAGGTCACATCAACGCCGCCGGTGGCATTAGCATGGATAATATGGAAGCAACCCTCGACAAGTTCGACAAACTGAGCCTGCAGTATAGCAGTGAAATAAACGCTTCATGAAAATCCAAACCTTTTTCCTGCTCCTGCTGGTAGCTGCACTGTATGCTTGCAAAGGCAAAAGTTCGAGTCCGATAACGGACCAGGATCTTAGCAAAGCGCAGAAAGACCTTATCCGTGAGAACAAGCGACAGCACACGGAAGAAATGGAGGCTATCAAAGAATTCATTGGTAAATCTAACTGGCCCATGCAAGAGTCTGCAACAGGATTGCAATACTGGGTTTATGAAAATGGAAGCGGACCACTTGCCAAAAAAGACCAACACGTTTGGATTACCTATACCATAAGCCTTCTCGACGGAACTGTGTGCTACACAACTGACGTAGCCAATGCGAAGCACATCCACATTGGTCACGACAACATAGAAAGCGGCCTGCATGAAGCAATGCAATTGATGCGCGCAGGCGATAAAGCGAAGTTTATTTTCCCTTCAC
>JBILIX010000147.1:0-5518 GCA_044368835.1 Flavobacteriales bacterium
TGCTCAATGCAGCGCGGAACGAGATGTACTGAAACAGTCCGGCTCCCGGGAAGTCGAAATGTTGTTCGAGGTATTGGAAGAGATAATAGAGCATTATTTCTCGAGCATGGTTAGGGTTTCACTTACAAGTTGGAAGTCATCGAAGGGATGTTTTACGCCGGCTATTTCCTGATAGCGTTCGTGGCCTTTCCCTGCGATAAGCACGATATCACCCGCGTTTGCAAGCGTGCAGGCGAGTTTGATGGCTTCTCGACGGTCGGTCACGGCCAGTGTTTTTTTAATCATCACCGAGTCGAGTCCTTCTTTCATTTCTTGAATGATGGTATCGGGATCTTCGCTGCGCGGATTGTCGCTGGTTAGAATTATGCGGTTGCTCCATTCGGCAGCGATGCGAGCCATTTCGGGGCGCTTGGTTTTGTCGCGATCGCCACCGCAACCCACAAGGCTGATTACTTGCTCGTTTCCCGTGCGTATATCTGCGATAGTCTTAAGTACATTCTTCAAAGCATCGGGTGTGTGCGCATAGTCCACTACTGCCGTTATTCCGTTGGGTGTTTTGATGTACTGGAAGCGACCGTCGGGTGCTTGCAGGCCGGAGATGGCGGTGAGCACTTCCATTTTATCGAGGCCCAGTTCCATGGCCGCTGCATACACCGCGAGAATATTGTAGGCGTTGAATCCACCGATGAGTTGTGTGTACAAATCCTGATTGTCGATGAGTAAGTGCAGTCCGGAAAAGCCATTCTCCAACACCTTTGCCCGGTAATCGGCCATACTATGCAAGGCCATCGTTTTCACATTGCCTTTGCAGTTTTGCACCATGATGTCGCCGTGGCGATCGTCGGTATTCGTTATGGCGAATGCTGAAGAGGGAAGCATGTCGAACAATATCTTCTTCGCCTTGATGTATTCGTTGAACGTCTTGTGGTAGTCGAGGTGGTCGTGTGTGATGTTGGTAAACAGAGCGCCACGTAGTTGCACACCCGTGAGTCGATGTTGATGCAACGCGTGCGATGATGCTTCCATAAAGCAATACGTGCAACCTGCAGCTACCATGTCGGCCAGCAATGCATTGAGTGCAATAGCGTTTGGAGTGGTGTGCGTTGCAGGCACGTCGTTGTCGTTAATCTTGTTGACAACAGTAGAAAGCAAACCCGCTTTGAATCCCATCTTGCGCGCAAGGCGATGCATGAGCGTAGCCGTAGTGGTTTTTCCGTTGGTACCGGTAACGGCAACTATCTGGATTTTTTCGCTTGGGTTGTCGTAAAAGTTTGACGCGATATAACCAAGCGATTCAGCCGAATTTTGAACCTGAATGAACGTGATGCTGCCGGTAGGATAGTCCGGAATTTTTTCGCAAATAATGGCAACAGCGCCTGAAGCAATGGCGGTGTCGATGTAGTTGTGGCCATCAACCGAAGTGCCTGTGATCGCCACAAACAAGCTGAAGGGCTTCACTTCGCGCGAGTCCATGGCAATATGCTCTATAGCTACGTGCGTTGATCCGAACACTTGTTGAATGCGCGTTTTGAATAGTATGTCCTTGAGTAATTTCACAGAAGTTCGATGGTGATATGCGGGTTGGAATGAATATGACTACCTGCAGGTATGCTTTGTTTTCGAACGGTTCCGAAGCCGCTCACTTTTACTCGCATGCCTTGGCTTTCGAGCAGGTATAGCGCATCTTGAAGCCCCATTCCGAGTACGTTGGGGACCATGCCTGCTTCGACCAAACGCGGTGTCACCAATAGTGAATCGTTTTGCGCTACGGTGGTATACCATTGGCCTTGGCCGTCAGTGTATACCGGAATTTTCAAGCTGCTAAATACAGTGTTCAGTTCATTGGCAGAACCGCTCTTTATTTGAGGGAGTTTGCGCTGAACCATCATGGTGCTGTCTGATCCTGCCGGAGCGCGAAATTCAATTTCGGTGCTGTAAATTTTGTCGGCGAGCTCCATGAAAACAGGTGCTGCAATCACACTTCCGTAATACGCGCCTCGCGGGTCGTTTACAACAACAATACAGGTATATCGTGGTTTGTCGGCGGGGAAATAACCCACAAACGAAGCGCGGTAGTGATGGGCTTGATAGCCTCCGTCTTCGTGCAGCCATGCGGTGCCTGTTTTGCCGGCAACCTTGTATGGACATTTTTTGAACAGCCCACCGGCTGTTCCTCCTTCCTCTGTAACACCTTCCATCATTTTACGGCATTGCGCCAGCGTTTCGTCTTTACAGATTTTCGCGCGGTGAATGATGGGCTGAGCTTGCTGAATAACGAGTCCGTTACGGCGTACCTCTTGCACGAATTGCGGGCGCACCATCACACCGTTGTTAGCGACAGCATTATAGAAGGCCAATGTTTGAAGGGGTGTGCAAGTTGTTTCATAACCAATTGCCATTTGCGTTATGCTCAGGCCGCTCCAACCATTGTCTTTGGTTGTTTTGTACATGCGTGGTGAGGCTTCTCCGGATAGTGAAATACCCAATGGTTCTGCTATACCAAACGAATGCAATTTGTCGAGGTAGCGTTGAGGGTTCTCACCGAATGATTTCTTGACGAGTAATGCAGTACCGACATTCGATGATTTCTCAAAAACTTGTTCGGCTGTAATTGTTCCGCTGCCACCTTTATCCCAGTTGGAGTCTTTCATGGTGCGGCCGTGGAAGGTGACGGTCCCGTTGCCGGTCTCTACCTTGTCGTCGAGTTTCACTCCACCCTCATCCATGCAAGCCATTAGTGAGGCAAGTTTCATGGTTGATCCGGGTTCAATGCTTTGGCTTATTGCGTAGTTGAGTCTCTCGCTGAATTCACCTTGGCGGTTATTGCGCGAGAGGTTTGCTACAGCACGCACAAAACCGGTTTGCACTTCCATGAGAATGGCACATCCCCAATCTGCATTGGTTTCTTCGAGCTTGCGTTTGAGAGCGGCGTGCGCTACGTCTTGCAAGTGCACGTCGATGGTGGTAATGATGTCTGCGCCTGGTTCGGGTTCTTCGACAAACTCATTGTTCATGGGTTTCCAAACGCCACCGGCAATTTTCTCCATCATTTGCGCACCTTTTTTTCCGCGCAGCAGCTCGTCGTAGTCGCGTTCAATTCCTACCTTGTTTTCGGCACGTTCCATCCCGATAGTTCGGGAGGCCAACGATCCGAAGGGTTGATCGCGAATGAATTTTTCTTCAAATACAAAACCACCTCGTATCGTCCCTTTGTTGATGAATGGGAATTTCTTTAGGAGTTGCAGTTGGTTGTAGTCGACATGATCGATGATTTCAATGTATCGATTGCCTTCGCTTTTAGCTTTCTTGAAAATTGCCTTGTATTCGTTGGCAGTGCGGTCACCAAAAAGATTGGCAAAGCTCTGGCACATGGAGTCGAGCTTCGATTGATAGGCCTCTTCGTCGAAGGGAGCCTTTGCATCCCACCGAATTTCGTATTCTGGAATGCTTGTAGCCATGAGGCTTCCGTCGCTGGAATAGATTTGACCGCGCACCGGTTGTATTTCGCGCACTTTATAGGTGAAGCCTTCTGCGAGTTGTTGCGCTTTTTCGTCGGGGAAAAGTTGGATAACAAATACCTTGATAACAATGGCTATCGCCAGCAAGCAAAGTCCCGCAAACACCATCCATGCTTTGTTGTGGATGAGCGCAATGTGCTGCTTTTTACCTTTCACCTCATGTCCGGGTGCAGACTCAATAGGCTTCTGCACCGGAGCATGCGGAGGGTTGATAGGACTGTTTTTTATATTTTCCGATGGGTTCATTCTTGCGAAGTTTTTTCTTCGAAAAAGCCATTTTCGACGTCAATCACTTGAGGGGGTGTGCGCAGTTCTTTTAGCCCCATTTGTTCGATTGCTTGAGCAACATTGCTTTGTTGTTTGCTCTTTTCGAGGTCGCTCATGGTGGTGTTGTACTGTGAGCGCAACTCGTTGAGTTGGTTTTGGAGCTTAATTTTTTCGCGGGCTGTGTTTTCGAAGTAATAGACCAGTCCGATGTTTGCGATGAATAGGGCAACTAGAAAGATTACAAACGACAAATGCTTGATGAGTCCATCACGAACGAGGAAATCACCGCTGAGAATTTTTTGGAGGAAATTTCCCCTGCCCGCCTTTTTCTTCGGGGTTGTTGGGTTGACATTTTCTACCGGGTTAGGCGCGGCAGACGATGTCTGTGAATTGACTTCGTTGGTCGGTTTCATTAATTCAGGTTAACCAAGCGGCAGCATGTGCTGTCGGTTGTTTAGCTTATTTGTTTTCTCTGGTCGCAACACGCATTTTAGCGCTGCGTGCGCGGGTATTTTCTTCTATCTCTTCTGCGGTTGGCAGAATGGGCTTGGAGGTAAGGGGCTTTAGAGGTCGTTGTAAGTTCCCGAAGAAGTCTTTCACAGGAGTTCCTTCGAAGTTGCCGGTTTTCATGAAGTCTTTCACCAGTCGGTCTTCGAGTGAGTGATAGCTAATCACAACGAGACGTCCATCCGGAGCCAGCACTTCTGCGCTCTGTTCCAAGAACTCTTTGAGCACTTCGAGTTCTCGGTTCACTTCAATGCGCAGTGCTTGAAAAAGCTGAGCAAGCACTTTGTGTTCGCGCATGCGCGGTAGGTGTTTTTGAACGGCGTGTTTCAGGTCTTCACTGGTAAACAATGGTCTCGCCTGCATGATGCTTCTAGCCATAGAGCGCGCATTGTCAAGCTCACCGTAGCTTCGAAGTACCTGCGTGAGTTGCATTTCTTCGTAGCTGTTCACCACATCTGCTGCAGTGAGTGTGCCCTTCATGTCCATTCGCATGTCGAGTGTTGCATCGAATCGAATGGAGAAACCGCGCTCCTCGCTGTCGAACTGATGACTGCTAACGCCTAGGTCTGCAAGTATGCCGTCTACCTGACGAATGCCCATGAGTCGGAGCCAGTTTTTCATGAATCGAAAATTCTGGTCTACCAATTCAAACCGAGGGTCATCAATGCGGTTGGCCAAAGCTTCTGGGTCTTGATCGAAGGCAATCAGTCGTCCCTTATCCAAGTATTTCAATATCTCTTTCGAATGCCCTCCACCACCGAAGGTTACATCCACATACACCCCATTGGGTTTTATGCTGAGGTTGTCGATTGAAGCTTGCAGGAGCACCGGTCGGTGGTATCCGTCTTCTTTTTTGTGGTTCGACATATCCATAGTTGCAAGTCAGCTATGCGGCTGCTTCTTGCTTAGTTATCTTTTCTCAAATCGTTTTGCACCTCTTCTGCCAGTTGCATAAAGTCGAAGTCGGGCATTGTGAACTTCTTGTCGCGCGTTTCTTTATTCCACAACTCCATCTTCTGTCCCAAACCGCACAACACGAGGTCGTTGTTCTTTTTCAAATCCACCTCGGCATATTCCAGCAAGTGCGATGGGATATTCATACGACCCACCGTGTCGAGCTCGAGTTCGGTTGCTCCGTTTAGGAAGAATCGAATGAACTCAGCATGTTTCCGGTTGTGCGGATTCATGCGCTCCAGGTCAGCCGAAATCTTCTCCCATGTAGGCTG
>JBILIX010000148.1:0-5505 GCA_044368835.1 Flavobacteriales bacterium
GCCTGCAGTAGTTGTTTCAGCCCAGTAACCTGTACTAAAGTCTGAATCGATTTCATCGATAGCCTTCACTGCCAATTCCTGCTCTGTAGCAAACTCGGTTTGAATGCCTGCGAAATAGGAAACTCCTTCAGCCAGTTCAACCGGGTCGTCGAAAGTCAAGTAAATAGGGAATTGCTGTGAAGCACCGGTTGGTACGTAGAACGGCAACACCTCGTATTCACTGAAAGCCACATACTCTGCATCGCTGAGGTTGTAGTCGGTATTACGTGCGAGCAGCAAAATATTGAACGGGCAATAATCGTCGGTTGAGTTGTCGAAACGGATACTCAAACCATGAGCGGTTGAGCCCGGATTGAAGCACGTGAGGTAGCTGCCATAACCGGTTGGGTTGAATGGATCTGCCGCAGTGCCCGCGCCTGAATAAGGTGTCATCTCGGTGTTGAGAAGCGCAGGATCATCGTGACCGTATTCGCCTGCAACTACCAGGAATTTCTTCGACAACGTATTGTCGGTAGGCGTTTCATCAACACCGGCAATTGCCATGGATGTGCGCACGTAGTATTCTCCAGCTTGGGTTGGCGCCCAGTTGGTAGCCAAGAACAAGGTGTCGATTGGGTCACCAGGTGTTGGGCTCTCCGCATTTGAAAACACGATAACTTCCTGCGTAACTGTTGCGAGTACTGTTGTTTGCGAAGCATCCAACACCTCTGCCGTTATAGTAGCTGATTGCGTGATGGTTCCGATGTTTTCATAGATGGTTCCGATAACCAAACCGCCTGCAGCAGCGCCGATAGCTTGCTCGAGCGCCAAACAACGGTATTCGTAGTCGGCGAAAATGTCGCCATTGGTAACCTGTAATACACGAATGTCGTTTTGTACCGGGTTTTCGTATGCACGGATATCATCAATTCCCCAGAAGTAGTGAGAATGCGATGAATTACCGTTTGGCTGCCATCCAAAACGGATGATTACAAAGCCCTGGCCCGCAGCTGCAGCAGAAATATCAACTGCAGAAACCAATGGGTTTGCAGAGCCGTCGTTGGCTCCACCTGTAAACTCAGGAGCAGCGTCGTACACTACCCATGATGCACCGCCATCGTTACTCACTTCGAGCACGAATGGTTTTTCATCGGCACAGCAATAGCGAAATGCCTGCTGGAATTCGAGAATTACGCTTGGGCAAGCGCTGAAATCGATTGGAGACGAAACGAGGTATCCGCTCACGTCTTCAGCCGGGTTTGTAGCAGAGATTTCTCCACCCTGATACAAGTCGGCGTCAAAAATTACCCAACCATTGGCGGCAGTTGTTGATGCCAAGGGTGCTGCAGAGGAAGAATAGAATCCGGCCGGGCTGTTAGCGTCAGCCATCATCCAGATGCTATTTCCACCGGTGTCTTCAAACGTCCAAGCACCGTTGGTGCCCTGACCTCCAAAACCGTTGCTAAAATCTTCGGTGAACACATCGCGGTCAGCGCTAACTTGATTAGACGACAGGGCAACTGAGCCATCAAACAATGAGCGCTGAACCTCTTCGGTTGTTGCTGTGCGTGGCTTTTCTGCCGGGCGTGGTTTCGCCGGGCTTATGGATTTATGCTGGGCAAGACCTATTGTTGAGGCCATCAGCATCATCGACAACGTAAAAATTTGTTTCATGAATTATTGGATTTTACAGGGGTGAAATTAAGACATTCTACCTATCTACATACAACCTCGCATGCATGTTCCCTCATTCGATGGCCAACAAAAAAGCCGCCCCAATTGGAGCGGCTTCTTTTCGGTATTAAAACCAAGCTTATTGAACAGTTACAAGCTGTGTAGTTGAAGCATTAGCAGAGCTTACACGTACTGTGTAAACACCTTTTGCCAAAGCTGACACATCTACAGTTGTAGTCATGTTGAAACGCTTAGACTGAACCAATGCACCCACGCTGTCGAATACTTCTACAGAGAAGTTTTCACGCTGGCTAGTAGCAATGGTAAGAAGGCCGTTAGCAACAGGGTTTGGATAGATGTTAACACCTTCCAAAGCAGTTACCGGAGCTTCTTCTACAGCGGAAGTTGGATCGAAGTTCAACTGAATAGCGTATGAGTTACCGTTTGAATAAACCACACCGTCAGAAGGGAGGTAAATCAAGCTAGCACCACCAGGTTGTGGAACTGTAAGGTCGTCGAGGATACGGATATCGTTTGCATTGCCGTTGCTGAACAAAGCAGCGCTTACGTAGTAACCGTTTGCATCGAGGGTCAATGGATCAACCAATGGAATGTTTACAAAACCTGCAGCAACATCAGCCTCAGTAACGGTGTACTGCTCGCTGTATCCAAGAGCGTTGTCAACTACATCGCTGAAGATGTCGAGTGTGTCGTGGATCTGGATGAGGATGTCACCACCTGCAACAGTAGTGCTTGCAAGTTCAACACGCACGCTGATCAAATCCGCTGACTCCTGCAATTGGTAGTAAGTCATAAGCATGATTTCGTCTGCGTTGTCGGTGAAGCTGTTTGTACCCAATGAAGTAAGAACTTCTGTACCTGTAGGATGAACACCCAGTCCGTCCATTGAGTAGATACCTGTAGCAGCAGTTACTTCGTAGTAACGAGCAGCAGCGTTGTTTGAAGCATCACCGTCTGTAGCCGTTTGGTCGCTAGTCACTGTGTAAGAAACGTTGTGAAGACCGAGAGTAGCTGCAGCAGCAACATAATCGTCAACCATCAACGTGTCACCAGGAAGAAGTTCAGCCTGTGTGTAAGTGCTCACTGTACCGTCCATGTCAATGCTCACGGTAACGTTGGTCATTGCCTCGTAACCGAGGTTTTTCACCATGCAACCGATGTTCATTTCAGCTGGAACTTGGTTTTCAGGAATGCGAGCATACTCTTCGCCTGTTCCTGTTGAAGAAACGTAAGCGTTGAACATTTTAGCATCGTGCTGGTACTGCTCGTAAATCTGTACATCGTCGATGTACCAAGCATAACCCCAGATACCTGTGAACTGGAAGCGAACCCATACTTGTGAAGCACCACCTGCGATTTCGCTGATGTTGAAGCTACGTACAGTTGGGTTACCCGGAGAAACACTCTGAGTCAACTCACCATCTTCCCATACGCGGTAAACGTTTGGCAAAGCGCTGATGTCCAACAATGGATCATCAAGAGTTGGGAATGTACCATCGGTGCTGATGATCATATAGGTTTGCTCGTCGGTGAAACGACGGTATTGATTTTCGAACTCAACAATAACGTTTGGATAAGCAGTAAGGTCGATTGGAGTAGCAGTAGTGATGTGTGCTTGCTCGTAAGCAACACCGGCTGAGTTGTTGAAACCATCCGAGTTGTACATAGCATACCCGTTAGCGGCAGTAGTACTTTCGATTGCAGGTGTACCGTACTGGCCGTCACTTACTAAGCCTGTTCCGATTTCGAAATCAGAGTTGAAAGTACCATCGTGAGCGATGATCCAGTTCGAAGCGTCTGAAAAGTCATCTTGCCAAATGATGTCACGATCTGCAGAAGCAGCCGTGTTGTTGCGGTTTTGAAACTCTTGATACTGCACTTTGCGGGCTGCAGGAGCAATGTTGCTCTGTGCTTGAGCCACTACACAGCTCAACATTACAAGAGCAAAAGAGTAGATTTTCTTCATGGATTTATGATTTAAAAGGTCAATTAATTGGACGCCAAATATAAAGATTCGACGTTGATACAACGATTTTACAAAATGGAAAGCTTGTACCCTACTATGCAGTTCGTTTTTCGGCCCTAGCAGCAACCAAAATGCTCACCTCATACAAGAGTAAAATGGGCAATGAAACCAGAATCTGACTGGTGACATCGGGAGGCGTGATAATGGCCGCCACAATCAGATTCACCACAAAGGCATGCCTGCGGTACTTGCGTAAAAAAGCAGCTGTAACAATGCCAATACGGCTGAGAAAATACACGACTACCGGCAACTGAAACACGAGCCCCGTTCCGAATACCAGCGATGTGGTGAGCTTCAGATACGAAAGCAGCGTGGGGGTGTTCTGAACATCTGCAAAGGTGTAGTTCCCGAGAAATTGAATACTCAAAGGTGCCAGCAAATAATAACCAAACGAAACACCTGTAAAGAACAAGAGAGAAACGTAGAATACAACGCCGCGTACCGACTTGGTCTCCTTGTCCTTCAAGCCTGGTTTTATAAAGCCCCAGAGTTGCCAAACGATGAAAGGGAAGGCCAAGATGATTCCACCCACCACGCACACCATAATGTCTGCGTTCATGTTGCCGCTCATCGTGGTGCTTTGCAAGACCAGCCGTGGTGGGTCGAGGCAGAGCTGGTCGCCCATACCCATGGTGTGCGACCAATGGCAAAACGCCCGGTAGGTAACGAAATCGGGCTTTCTGGGCCCCATAATAACCTCGTAGACAACGAAATCGTGGTAGATAACAATTACGATGATGCCGATAATGACCGAAACCACCGACCAAAAAAGCCTACGGCGCAACTCTTCGAGGTGCTCCAAAAACGACATATCTTTTTGCTGTTCGGCCACGGTTAGAAGATTCCCTCCTTCAATATATCATGCAGATGAACGATTCCCTTGTATTTGCCGTCTTGCATAACCAACAGGGTGGTAATGTTGTGTTTTTCCATGATTTGAAACGCCTCAACAGCGAGGGCGCTGCTTTCAATGGACTTTGGCGTATGCCCCATAATGTCGGCGGCTTTTGTTTTAGCGATATCGAGCTTGCTGCCGAGCATGCGGCGTATGTCGCCATCCGTTACTACCCCAACCAGCTTTCCTTTATCTAGAACTGCAGTTGCCCCCAATCGCTTGGAACTGATTTCGAGAATGACCTGCTTGATAGAGCTCGAAGGCGACACCTGTGGCGCGGCATCTGAGCCCAGCAAGTCGCTTACGCGGGTATATAGTTTTTTTCCCAACGCCCCACCGGGGTGTACACGTGCAAAGTCGCCGGACGAAAAGCCGCGCTGTTCCATAAGTGCCACAGCCAATGCGTCGCCCATAGCCAGTTGCAAGGTTGTGCTCACGGTTGGAGCGAGGTTGTTGGGGCAAGCTTCCTTTGCAACGAGCGTATGCAGCAGCATATCGGCGTGCTTTCCCAAGAAGCTCTTTTCATTGCTCACCATGGCCACGAGGGTATTGCCCATGCTTTTCACCAAAGGCACCAACACTTTTATTTCGGGTGAATCGCCGCTTTTTGAAATACACAATACCACATCCTGTTTTTGGATGGTGCCCAAGTCACCGTGTATAGCGTCGGCTGCATGCATGAAAAGAGCAGGCTGCCCTGTGCTTACCAGCGTAGCCACTATTTTCTGCGCAATGTTGCCGCTCTTGCCTATGCCGGTTACCACCAGGCGTCCTTTGCTTCGAAGCAGCATGCGCACGACCTCTTCAAAACGCGAGTCGATCGATTCGGCTTGATGAAGCAAAGCATTGCCCTCCAGTTGAAGGGTCAGCTTGGCGGAATTCAAAATAGAGTGTTGCTTTTTTGCCATGG
>JBILIX010000149.1:0-5503 GCA_044368835.1 Flavobacteriales bacterium
TTGTGCTATCCAATTTTTTACATAGAGCCGGTTGCGCGAAAGCTGCCGGTCAAATGTACCAAAAGGGAAGTTTTTGCGCAATAACGATAAGGGCTGGAATTCATAAAATAATCGCCATTCATCACGTCACACCTCAAAATTCCGCAGTTAACCGCGGTTAATCGCAATCCACCTGAGTGAACCACGAACCTCTCTGTTGGCCTGAAACCCCAGTAAAATCAGGGCCTCCAAACGCGCGCAGGATTTGCGAAAAAAATGCGGGCTTTTTATGCGCTTTTTTGCGCTTTTCGTCGCTTTTGGCTAAAAGTTAAAAAGGCCCGCAAACGTAGTGCTTGCGGGCCTTTTCGGAATTTTGCGCGTTTCTGCTGTCGAAACTCTGCGGAGAGGGCGGGATTCGAACCCGCGGTACCTTTCAGTACACACGCTTTCCAAGCGTGCTCGATCGACCACTCTGACACCTCTCCTTTTTGAGTGGCGATTGACTAGTGGTGAATGAGGAGTGAAACCACTCGCCATTCGCCACTCGCCATTCGCCATTCCCAACACGTGCTTTCCAACAATGCTGACCATTTTGGTTGGGGCGGCAAAAGTAATCCATTCTATATTCGGCCCACAAACCAAAATGTATTGCACGTGAAAAAACTTTTACTTAGTTTCTTTTTCCTTGCTGCCGTGACTTCTGCTTCATGGGCACAGGGTATTTTCATAAACGTTACCATTACCGGAAATGACCCAAGCTGCCAAGCAACCGGCATTACCGCAACCTATGTTTCGTTGCCCGATTCTGCCGAGCAGGGTTCTGTGCAACTGCAGATGATGGGCGCTCTGACTGCATTCGGAGGAATGATTCCAACTACTGCTCAATCGGCAGCTGTTACCATCTGCCCAACGTTTGGCCCGAATTGCCCGGCGGTCGAATGCATGCAACAAATCGTGAATGCCAACACCACCAACGTTATTCTCTTTGATGTGAACGGCGGTGGCAGCGGAAGCAACGATGCTGACATGGATGGTTACGCGGGCGAGGCCGACTGCAACGACAACGACCCTTATTCCAATCCCGGCATGCCCGAGTTCTGCGGTGACTTCGCGGATAATAACTGCGACGGCGCTATCGACGAAGGTTGTGGCGGCGGCGAAACCGACAACGACAACGATGGCTTCGTGGGTGTATTCGACTGCAACGACAACGACGCTAGCATCAACCCCAACGCCATAGAAATCTGTGGTGATAGCATCGATAACAATTGCAACATCCTCGTTGATGAGGGTTGTAACGAGGGTCCTATTGATTTCGACATGGACGGCTACTATTCCAACTCCGATTGCAAC
Source organism: Flavobacteriales bacterium (assembly GCA_044368835.1). Lineage (GTDB taxonomy): Bacteria > Bacteroidota > Bacteroidia > Flavobacteriales_D > Sanyastnellaceae > JAIBBG01. Next base: position 1,333 of record JBILIX010000149.1, read on the forward strand.
GATATGGACTACACGATTAACCCAGGCATGCCCGAAATCTGCGCCGACAACATCGACAACAACTGCAACGGCGTGGTGGATGAAGAAGGTTGTGTAGGCAATCCGTTTGATTGCAATCCGGAAATCGCTCTGCTTACCGACTCCACTTCCTTCGGTGACGAGCCTGGTGTAGTTTGGATCTTAAACAACATCCCGATTGTGGGTGTTTACTCCTATATGTGGGATTTCGGAGATGGCAACACTTCAACCGAACCCTTCCCCACGAACGTTTATGAACTCGCAGGTACCTATACCATCTGCCTCACTACTTCGGGCAACGGCTGCACAGGCACCACCTGCATCACTTTCACAGTTACTCCGGAAGGCGGCTTCTTACCTGGCGGTATGCCGATGACGGGCTTCACGCTGAACGTGGTGAGCGCTATACCTAACAACGTGAACGAAGTTGCTGCTGATGCCGTTTTGGAAGCATTCCCATGCCCTTTCAACGATGAGCTAACTGTCGCTTTGCAGTCACCTGTTGCCGGATTGGCTCAATTGAGCTGCTATGACATGACCGGCGCGTTGGTTGCCCAAGAGCAAATCAACGTAACCACACAACGCAATCTATACTCTTTCGCTACCACAACTTGGAGCCACGGAGCCTACACTATCGTATTGAGCACACCGGCCGGTGCGGTGCGTAGGGTGGTGTTGAAGTAATTTGTACTTCTTCGTCACCGAGGTTGAAAAGAAGCTGCCGCGGATTCACGAATTGTTTAAGCAATCGTTCGTGAATTTGTGGCAGTTTTGCTGTGTAAAAACCATGAACCCAAGAAATACCCGATTGAAAAGGTATTAGTATTTGAAAAAACCACGCAATGATAAAACCGTTACTAACCGCAATTTGCCTCATAGCAGGCACGGCAGCCATGGCACAACTCAGCCACGGAGGTCAACCCAAAAACTGGGAAGTGAAAACCACCTCAGCCGACATTCGCTTTGAGCGCATGGGAGCCATCGATCGTGAACGTTTGGCGCTGGAAGATGCCATTACCGATCAGTACAAAGACATTCCCTATCGTTTTGGCGTTGAATTCGAAACAAACTTCAACATCAATAACTCAGGATCAGTTATCTCAGATGCCTCAACCGAAACCACCACTTGGATGCTCGGACTTGAGTGCCCGGGCGCCCTTTCGATGAGCATTCGTTTCGATGCGTTCACCGTGCCCAAAGGCGGACAGGTATTCATTTGGTCGGCCGACCGCAAGGAGTTTCTGGGTGCGTTCAACCACAAGAACATAAAGCCATCGGGGGTTCTTGCATGCGGACTCATACACGGCGATAAAATAGTTGTAGAATACACCTGCCCTACTCACCTGTTCAATCAGTCGGAGTTGACCGTTGGTGAAGTAGTGCATACCTACCGCCCGTTTGCAAGCAGTCCGTTTGTACAAGACGCGGTGGAAGCCTTGCGCGGTCCCTTTGGAAGTTCGGGTGCTTGCAACGTGAACGTGAACTGCCCTGAAGCAGACGATTGGCAAATCGAGAAGCGCTCTGTAGCCATCATCGTCCAAGGCGGTAGCGGCATTTGCACAGGGGCTCTGGTCAATAACACTGCTAACGACGGCACTCCTTATTTCTTGACTGCCAATCACTGCACGCAAGGTTCGAACGTGGGCAACTGGGTGTTCTACTTTAACCATGAAGCGACCTCTTGCACAGGTAACAGCGGACCAACCACCGACCTCATTTCAGGTGCTGATTTGGTAGCCAACAATGCCGGCAGCGACGTGGCTCTATTGCTTCTCAACGACACTCCTCCGGCCTCCTACAACGTTCAATATGCGGGTTGGGACGCTACCGATGCTGAAAATGCGGTTTCTTCCACCGTTTGTATTCACCACCCCGGGGGTAACGTGATGAAGTTTTCACGTGACGACGATGCTGCTTACCATGATTCTGCTGCTGGAGCTCAAGTGTGGTGGGTAGATGAATGGGAATTGGGCGTGACGGAACCAGGCTCGAGTGGATCTCCATTGTTCAACCAAGACCACCGCATCATTGGTCAGTTGTATGGCGGAGCCAGCGCCTGCAATGGCAGTGTGGGCAATGGTCAGTTTGACTACTATGGTCGTTTTGGTGTAAGCTGGGATAGTGGTAACACCGCCTCTTCCCGATTGGTGGACTGGCTCGATCCACTTAACACCGGCACATTGGTTTTGGATGGTTTTCCGGATGGATTTGAACTCCCCAACCTCGATGCACAATCGGGCGGTATCAGCGGTATCGCTGAAAACAATTGCAGTGATCAAGTGACACCGGTTTTCACTTTAGTTAATCACGGAACAACTACGTTGGTTTCTTGCACTGTCAATTACCAGCTCAATGGCGGCTCCACGAATTCCATTCCGTGGACGGGCTCACTCAACACCAACCAAACAGCAACTATCAATTTACCACAGCTCACGGCAGCGAATGGTGCGAACACACTTACAATTACCATCACCAACGTGAATGGAAATGCGAACGACGATGTGAGCAACAACAATAGCAGCACGTTCTCCTTCAATGCCATTAGCGGTGCAGCCAGCGGTTTCACTGTGAGTATTATACTCGATGATTACCCTGAAGAGACTTCTTGGGATATTCAAGACAATAGCGGCAACATCATCGCATCGGGAAGTGGTTATACCGGAGGCACTGTTTCAGCCGATGTTTGTGTTGCGACAGGTTGCTATGAATTCACGTTGTACGATGAATTCGGTGATGGCATTTGCTGCGCCTATGGCACCGGTTCGTATGAGGTAATCAACTCCAACGGAGCTACCGTAGCTCAAGGTGGTGAGTTCAACGACACAGAGACAACAACCATTTGCACAACCACAGTAGGCTTGACCGAAACCAATGCCTCAACAGTGGTTCTTTATCCAAACCCGGCCAATGACCAGGTGCGCATTCAAGCAAACAATAACATAGTCGAATTGCGTGTGTTAGACGCGTTCGGTCGCATGATTACAACCATTGCGAATGCCGGAATGATTACTACCCTATCTACTCAACACATGGCGGATGGTGTATACCACATTACCATTAATACGGCTGATGGCAACGCGCATCAGACGTTAGTGGTTCGACATTAAAAATACAGAAACCCAAACGTTAAAAGCATCGCCTCGGCGGTGCTTTTTTTTTTACATCGCCACACGTTTTGAAATCAAACTGGGACCACCAAAGGCGGCAATGATTCCGAGATCCTTGCCGGAGACGTTCAAGTAATTGATGATTTGAGCCATGAAGAGTTCGGTGATTACGGATTGTCCTTTAACCTCCAAGATGATTTTCTCGGCGACAACAAAATCAGCACAGAAATAATGAGGAAGCAAGATTCCCTTGTAAACAACCTCATACTTTTTCTCTCGTTGCACAGGTATACCCGCTCGTTCAAACTCAATCTCTAGGGCATCCTTGTAGACAATTTCCAGGAAGCCATTTCCAAGATAGCTATGCACCGCGAAGCAGCAACGCATAACCTCGTAACTCAATTCCTTGTGTAGTACGTTAGTCATAATCGAAGTTTTCCGCAAACATCCAGTGAGGCGAAAAACATCATTATTCCTAATTGGAATATAAAAGGAAATAACTGAGCCGTTTTAAGGGCTTAAGGAAATGGTGGCCACGAATTCACGAATGGAACTGGACTAAAATACTTTTTTAATTCGTGCATTCGTGTCAAGCCATTTCATTCGTGTATTCGTGTCCAGCACTTTCATTCTTATCATGCGCTTTCATTCGTGCATTCGTGTCAATAAACTACAACTCCTTCGCCCGATTCCAATACTCGTCCATTTCAGCAAGTGACATTTCGCCTAGAACTTTGCCGTCTTTGGCGCTTTCGGTTTCGAGGTACTGAAAACGCTTGATGAATTTGCGGTTTGTTTTCTCTAACGCGTCTTCCGGGTTGATGCCCTTGAAACGTGCATAGTTGATCAACGAGAAAAGTACATCACCAAACTCATCCTCCATCTTGTCGCTATTGGCATCGGCCTCCACTTTAAACTCATCGAGCTCCTCCAACACCTTGTCCCATACTTGGTGCGCATGCTCCCAATCGAACCCTACTCCACGCGCCTTGTCTTGCATGCGAGATGCCTTCACCAGCGCCGGCAATCCCTGGGGCACACCTTCC
>JBILIX010000382.1:0-5498 GCA_044368835.1 Flavobacteriales bacterium
CCACCGGCACAAATTGGCGCAGGAGTCAAAAACTGTGGCACTACCGGCTGGGTTAGCGTTACACATCGCTGTTCATAACAGTCTTGCGATACTACATATGTCACTGGATTTGGCGCCGCTTGTCCGAAGAAAATGGCTCCATTCCCATAGTTACCATCTCCCCCACCGGCAACCGAGAAAAACTGGTTGCTCACCAAGGTTGCACCAAATTCACCCGGATCATTGATCAACATTCCAAATACCTTTAGCGAAACAGGTGAAGCAATAGAGGCAAGCGGGATGTAAAACTCGAATCCTCGCGAAAGATCGTTGTCTGTAAAACTTTCCTGGTAGCCAAATTGTGCGCTCGGACTACTTCCCAAGAACACATTCGTATTGGATACCATTTCATACAAATCGTAAAACGTTGTGGAACCTACCAAATTAGCACGGTTAATTGACAGAATGTAATCTGCTTCAAACCCGGGATCAAACTGTATTCCTCCATCGAGATTGCGAATACCGTACGTGAAAGGCGGAGGACCTGCATTTGATCGGTTTACCCATGTGGCAAGTGAGTTAAATCCGCCTGGCTTACTATCGATAAAAAGTAGGATGCGGTTATTCTCGACCGGTAGTGTTCCATCTATTTCATTGCCCGCAACTCCGATGTACAATCGACCGTTTCGGTTGAGCATCTTCAATCCGTCGAGACGGGTATCAGCAACGGCGAAAGGCGCCTGACTGGCAGGCCCTCCGGTGGTACCCGGAATAACCGGTGTCCAGCTTGGGTCGGTGAGATTGCCATCCATTATTGGCGGCGCCGGATACGATCGCACGCATACTTGTGTGCCTCCGGCAAGCGCAGTAGTGTCCAATACGCCAACAGCACTTGCAGGGCCTACCGACACACCATTCACAAAGAACTCATACCACGAACCACCTCCGGCGGTGAAGACAGAATCGCGAATGGCGCAAGGGTTAGCAGGCGCAAGCGTTGGAATTACTGGAGCCGCTTGCACAACCACAGAAGCCTGCGTTTGAAAAGCAGCACATCCATTGGCCGCAGCGATTGAGTAGGTTACCGTGTAGGTGCCCGGAGCTGCAGTGGTTGGGTTAAACGTGCCCGCTGCCGTGAGACCCAAACCAGCAGGCAAAGCTGAAAACGTTCCACCCGGTGCGCCAACCACGGTTGGACTTTGTATCGCCGTAACACTGGCGCAAATGGGAGAAGCATACGCTACCGAAGCTTGCGGACTGGATGTTTCTGTAACGGTTACAATCGATACGTCGGGAGGACAGATATTCAAGGCCGACACAACGGTGTAGGTATAAGTACCCGGATTATCGGTGAGCGGATCATAATTACCCAGCGAGCCAGTGTCGAGTGCCGACGGCCCCGTCCACGTGCCGTTGGTTGCAGGTGAGCCAGTCAATGAGTTAAACAATGGAACCTGCGTTCCTGATGCACAAACAGAAACAGCACCATCGATACCTGCAATAGGCAATGCATCAACGGTAAGCACACCGCTCACGTTCAACCCGCCCCAGAAGCCACCACCCGTAGCACTGTATCCACCATACTGCCATGCACAACCGTTTATCTGGAATCGGAATGCGTAGTAGTAAGTGCCCTGAGCCAAGCCGCTGAGCACGCCAACGTATTCATCGTTATTTCCTGACTGGGTATTGAATGTCGCAGGAATCCAGTTTGTCCATGTCGTTGGCGATGTATCGCTTGTGCTGTAACCAATTTGAGCCGTTACACCCGCAGCAGCGCCTGCAGGAGTAGTTGCAATGGTGCCTGTGTTGTATATCTGTCCATATGCATTGAACGAACCCGTGGTGCAAATCGTTCCGTTTGCGGGGAACTGAAGATTGGCGAAATCCAAGACATCATTGATGACAACCGTTGCTTGTGCCACCGAAGCACAACCTGTTGGCGTAAAAGTTATGGTATAGGTTCCCGGTGTGCTCGTGTTTAATGCAATGAGTCCGGTACCTGTATTCAGATCTAATCCGGCGGGTAATACACTGTAGTTGCCGCCACCACCTGTTAACGTCCAGGAGTTCGTAGGCGGCACGCTGTTAAATGCCGGGCAGAAAGGCCCACCGTCGTAGTTCAAGGTAACAGGTTGTAGGGCATTCACCACAATAGTTCCGGTTGCATTCACCGCACCGCAGCCGCCTGTGAGTGGAATGCTGTAGTTGAACGTACCTGGCGCCGTTGGAGTACCCGATATGGTTATCGTGTTGCTTACCCACGAAGCACTGACTCCCGCCGGTAAACCATTGGCCCCGCTGATACCCGCATTGCTGATACCTGTTGCGCCTGTGGTTGCAATGGTAATCGGTGTAAGGGCAGTGTTTGTGCAAAGCGTGGGGCTGGATGACGGGGCACTTGCGGTGTTGAGGGGGGTGACAACAATCGGCGTTACATTATTCAATACTTGACTACAGCCACCAGAGATTTGCACGAGTGTAACCGTAACGTTAGTGTTACTTGTAAGCACAGGAGACGTGGCGGTTGTTGTACCGGTCGGACCTAAATTGACCACATTCACAACTCCTCCAACGTTATAAGTAACTGTTGCAGAAGGAGTGCCCGTTAGAGTCAAAAGAGATGTTGTCCCGCTGCATACAGGCGATACAGCAGTGGCCGTAGCGTTAATATTCGATGTAACAGAAATAACAATATTCAAAGGTGTAATACAGCCATTCAATGCGATCTGATTAAATGTGATGGTGGCACCGGAAGGCCATGTTGGACCAAGGCCAACACTAGAGGGGCCAAAAATATTATTACCTCCGGCAACTGTAGTAATACTGCCCGATCCTCCTAATGAATTAGACCAGGAAAGAGTAGCACCTGCAGTGGCATTTATTGTAAATGAAGAACTTGTACCGGGGCAGAGGGATGCCGCTGTCGTGGTGGCTATTGGAGGAATATTTACGGTAACCGTGGAGTTTACCGTCGGCCCTGTACACCCATTCAACGTAGGCGTCACCGCATACTGCACAGAACCCGCGCTGGCACTTGTCGCAGTGAGTGTTTGAGCGATGGTAGTGCCCGATCCATTCGATGCACCGGAAGCATTAGTCGCCGTTTGGGTCCAGTTGAATGTAGCTCCAGCAGGTGTCGAGGTTAAATTCAAGGCTGTTGCATTACCCGAGCAAACGGATGTTGGACCAGTGATGGTGGCGTTTGGTGTAGGGTTTACAGTTAGTGTCAAAATTGGTGACATGGGACCTTGACAACCGGCAACCACTTGCGCTTGTACTCGCAGTCTGTATGTCCCTGCTGTGGTTGGTGTAATAGTTATAGGACCGAAACCTGAACCCACAGCATTCAAACCAGCCGAAGCAATAGATGTCCATGTCAGCGGACTTCCTACTTCTGCCTGCCAGTTAAAAGTAGCAGAAGGACAAGTGGGGCTGGTATATGTCAACGTTGCTGTTTGACCAACACAAATTGGGTTTGGCGTAATGGTAAACGACGACAACGGTTTTGGTAAAACAGTAACATTAATGATCAGAGGCGTGCCATTACAACCATTCAACGTTGGAATTATTTGATACACGTAACTTTGATTACTGCAAGTGCTATTGGTAAATGCGTAATTCGGATTACCGGTTCCAGTTTGAATGGGAACTCCTGTAGCCGTTGTGCCGGCATATAAAGACCAATTTGCAATTGCCGTTGATGGGTTAAGAGTTAATGTAATCGTGGGAGTTGCAGATTCCGAGGCAACAGGACCCGCACAGACGCTGTTAAAATTAATAGAGTTGGCGGTAACAGATGGCGGGTTATTAATCGTTATTGTTCCCTCTGCATTCACTGTTCCGCAGCCACCCGATAGAGCAACACTATATGCAAACGGACTGCCCAAGGTAGAAGTTGGCGTGCCGCTAATAGTGACTGTTCCCGCAGTGGCATTACCTGCGAAAGTTGCGACTAATCCTGCAGGCAAATTCACGGCCCCAATACCCGTTGCACCAGTTGTATTGAATACTATATTCGGGCTAAGCGCCTGGTTCTGACACCCCGTTGCATTGGGGGCTGTGCTTGTGGCAGTCATAAGTGGGTTAACAGTGATAGTGCCGGAAGCCGTTAAATTACCGCATCCTCCGGTCAGTGGAATGCTATAGTTGAAAACACCTGAAGCAGTTGGGGTTCCGCTTATAGTGATAGTACCGCTGGTAGCATTTCCAGAAAAGCTTGCTGTAACTCCGGCGGGTAGAGGTTGAGTAGCCGTTCCAATACCCGTCGCACCCGTGGTTGTAAATGTGACAGCGGCAAGGGGTGTATTCACACACAGGGTTGGGTTCGTAGAAGGGCCGGAAACTGTATTACCTGCTGGTGCAACGATACTAAATGCAATGAAGCTTGCGCAACCCGTGGCATCGGTCACAGTCAACGTATAGTCACCAGCCGCGAGTCCGGTTATCGTTGAGGTCCCTGCTGTATTTGCGTTCGTTAAAAGTGTATCTCCTGCTGAATTTTTCCATATATAGGTCCATGGCGAAGTGCCTAATCCCTGCCCTATTGCACTTCCTGTTGGGACCGCACAAGTAGGGTTCGTAACGGTTACTGTTGGCGTTGGGCAACAGTTAGACTGAGCGAAGAAATTTGTAATTGGATCTAATACACATGCAACGCTACTGTAAGAGCCAGATTCAGAATCCGCAGTGGTATTTATAGTAACGTTCTGATTTTGGTCTTGAATACACTGCGACAATGGTTTCGTTCGAATCTGCCAACAAAAAGTCCAGCGACAATCATCAATTGGATTCGTGTTTGGAGGTGCTGCACCAGGATTATTATCCCCAAAGTTATTACCCGGATTTCCATCAACACCAAGCCCACCGGATCCTAGAGCTGTTTCAAAAAAGAAACCAGGACCATATGAAACGCCTGAAAAACTGCTAGTTATTGGAGTATTATACCATGACCAGGTTCCGTTTGGTGTGCATGAAGGCGCTACCACACCTTGTGTTACAGTTGTAGTTGGTAAGGCAACAAAAGTAGATAAGTCCCACCCTGGCCCGAATGTCGGTATTACGCCGTGAAGCCAGTTAGAACTTATTTGACTGTAACTTGAAACCTGATAGCAAAACGTCACAAGCGTACCGGGTTGATACTGACCATTTACTGGCGGAGGAGTGGCATCCAAAGTGGCGCCTAAAACACAGCCCTGACAGTCATAATTATTTTGGAGTGTAAGAGTAAAATTACATTGATCTAGGACATCACCTCCACTAACTTGCAAGTAATAAGTGCCTGGAGCCAAACCCTGTATCTGCGTATTCAAGAAACCACCGGCCCCTATTGCACAACCGCGCGGCAATAAATTGGCACAGTTAATACCCTCATAAAGTGCGACGTTGGGTGTTCCCAGGCCATTTAAGGTAATATTCAGCACTGGGGCAACTATAGAAAATCGATACCATACATCTGCCGCGGGTGCGGCCTGATTGCCTGCCGGTTGGCAGCCCAATAGAGAAGTATAGTTTGGTTC
>JBILIX010000150.1:0-5481 GCA_044368835.1 Flavobacteriales bacterium
AAGGCGCCTTTTGTTACCAAGGTCGTACAAATCGACACGAAGGGATTTGAACGCGCAGCGGACTTGGCCATTGTGAATCTGGAGCTTGACATCAGCCTATTCAAAGACCGCGGTTACCTGGGCATGAACTTCATGACCTATACTCCGGTGGCGATGGCAAAATTCAATAAGCGAAGCGGTAAACTCGAGTGGAATATGGATTATGCAAAAGATGTAAATCAACGTGTCAATGGAGTCTTGGTGGCAAATGGGAAATAACCGCTAGTTGTTGAAAACGAATGAAATGGCGCCTGAAACATCGGGCGCTTTTTTGTTTATTTATATCATGAGAAATTTCGTGTTGTCCATACTCCTTGTTTTATCAGGTACATCTGTTGATGCGCAGTTTCGAAAAATCACGAAAACACCTTCAACGGAAAATCACTTCCATATCAGCGGTGTAATCTACCATTACGATCTAGTGAAGGATGACGAGGTGCCGGCGGCGCACACACAAATTGTCATTTACCAGAACAAGGAGTTATACGTTGCTTTCTTTGGCGGTGCAGATGGACTGTATTCGTTCTATTTGCCTATCGGATTTGAGTATGAAGTTTGGTTTGGCGGTTCTGCGTTTGCCAATAAAAAACTGTACATCGACGCTACTCAATTTCCGGAAGAAAAAAGACCGCGCGACATCACGCTTGATGTATCCTTGTTCAGAGCAGTTGAAGGAGTCGACTTCTCCATTCTGGATGAGCCGTTTGTGCGCATGGCCTACGATACAGAATCGGATCAGGTACGTATGGACGAAGAGTATACACGCAAGCGAAAGGTCGAATTGGACAAGGCCATTAAGAAAGCAAAAAAACTATTGCAGTCGGCCAAAGGCTGATACCCCGGCGATTGCACTAATTTCGCCACACACGAATAAATTGGAGGATTGTGGCTAACGAATCAAAATCGGAGAAGAAAAAAATCTCTAAACAGTCATTTCTGAATGCTCTGAGAGTGTTCAGCTACATCAAACCCCATAGCTTTCTCTTCTCGATTGGTTTGCTTCTCTTGGTTGTTTCGGGGTTGTTGGTTATTGTCATAACTGCGTTGCTTGGTCAGTTGGTAAGCCCCGACTCTTCAGCTGAATTCTCGGGCGGCATGTGGGTGCAATGGCTTCCAACAGGTGCCAACTGGGGCGGTACTTACAAGGTGCTCGCTGCGTTGGTTGCGTTGCTGATTATTCAGGGGGTGTTTTCCTTTTTTCGCGTTTACATTTTTTCTTACGTCACTGAAAACGCAATGCTGGCCTTGCGCCGCGATGCCTATTCGACCATTATTCGAATGCCCATGCAGTTTTTCAACGAACGCAGGGTAGGCGATTTGTCGAGCCGACTCTCCAGTGATATCACAACTATCCAAGAAACATTGACCATCACGCTTGCCGAGTTTATTCGACAAACCGTTATCATCGTCGTAGGTATCGGCTGGCTAGTGTCCTATTCGTATAAGCTCACGCTTGTCATGCTTTGCACCCTTCCCGTAATCATCATTGTGATGGTTGTTTTCGGAAAGTATATACGTAAAATTGGAAAGAGGACACAAGATAAAGTAGCCGAGAGTAGTGTAATTGTGAATGAGTCGCTCACAGGTATTGTCAATGTGAAGAGCTTTGCAAACGAAGCGTTCGAGTCGAACCGCTTCAAAGAAAGCATCGTCAGTATTCGTGAAATTGCCATGCGAAGTGCCGTATGGCGCGGCATGTTTGGTACGTTCATTATCATCTTTCTGTTTGGTGCGCTGGGATTGGTTATGGGCGTTGGAGCTCACTTGCAGGAGACAGGCGAAATAGGAAAGGACGTGCTTGGAAAATTTGTTTTTATTACGGGTTTAGTAGCCGGTTCTATTGGTGGACTGGCAGCGCAAATGGGGACTTTGCAACGCAGCATTGGCGTCATTGAAAGCGTCATGGAAATATTGGGCTATGAGCCGGAAGATGTAGGCCTCGATGAAAGGAAAGACCTCATTCCGATGAACGGGAGCATTGAATTTTCTAATGTTACATTCACCTATGCATCACGCCAGGATGTGGAAGTTTTGAAAGGCGTGTCGTTTCATGTGCCTGCCGGAAAACAAGTAGCGCTCGTAGGTTCTTCGGGCTCTGGTAAGTCAACCATTGCATCGCTTATTCAGCGTTTTTATGTGCCAACCGGTGGTCAGATAAAGTTTGACAATAGACCTGCCTCTGATTTTGAATTAACAGATCTCCGACGACACATGGCGTTCGTACCACAGGAGGTAATTTTGTTTGGAGGCACTATCTACGACAATATCGCATACGGTGCCCCGGGCGCAAGTGAAGCCGAAGTGCGCGAGGCAGCCAGAAAGGCAAATGCCTTCGATTTTATTGAAGCGTTCCCCGAGAAATTTCAAACCATTGTTGGCGAACGCGGCATTCAATTGTCTGGCGGACAGCGCCAACGAATAGCCATAGCACGCGCCGTGTTGAGAAACCCAACCATTCTTATTTTGGATGAAGCTACCAGTTCGCTCGATAGTGAGAGCGAACGACTTGTCCAAGACGCGTTGGAAAAGTTAATGGTGGGGCGCACCTCCATTGTAATTGCACACCGGCTTTCTACGATTCGAAAGGCTGATCAAATTGTAGTGCTTGATCAGGGAAGGGTGCAGGAAACCGGTAACCACGACGAGCTCATGAGAACAGGTGGACTTTACAAGCGCCTGTGTGAGTTGCAATTCGAACAGGAATAGACCACTCAAAGCCTGCCGAATTTCCCGCAGAAACCCTTAGATTTGGAAGTTGAATTTCAGTACATGAAGAAAAGAGCCCTTATAACCGGAATAACCGGGCAAGATGGTGCATACCTCGCGGAGTTGCTGTTGAGCAAAGGATACGAGGTACACGGTGTGAAACGTCGCAGTTCGTTGTTCAATACCGACCGTATTGATCACCTTTACAAAGACCAACATGAGAAGGGTGTAAACATGTTTTTACACTACGGTGATCTTACCGACAGCACGAATCTCATTCGTCTGGTGCAGGAAACGATGCCCGATGAAATTTACAACCTCGCAGCTCAAAGCCACGTGCAAGTTTCGTTTGAAACACCTGAGTACACGGCCAACGCCGACGCCACAGGCGCATTGCGTTTACTGGAGGCCATCCGTATTCTGGGTCTGGAAAAAAAGACGAAGTTTTATCAAGCCTCAACCAGCGAGTTGTATGGGAAGGTAATGGAGGTGCCGCAATCCGAAGAAACTCCATTCTATCCACGAAGCCCTTATGCGGTTGCCAAACTCTATGCATATTGGATTGTACGAAACTACCGCGAGGCTTACGGTATGTATGCTTGCAACGGTATCTTGTTCAATCACGAGTCTCCCTTGCGCGGCGAAACCTTTGTAACGAGAAAAATTACCAGGGCGGTCGCGAAAATCAGTATGGGGCTGCAAGACAAGTTGTACCTCGGAAATGTTGACGCTCAGCGCGACTGGGGTCATGCCCGCGACTATGTGGAGGGTATGTGGATGATGATGCAGCAAGATGAGGCCGATGATTTCGTGCTTGCCACCGGTGAGACCCACAGCGTAAAACACTTCTGCAATCTGGCTTTTGCTCACGTGGGCATTAACCTTGAGTGGAAAGGCGCAGGCGTCGATGAAAAGGCACACGATGCGAAAACAGGGAAGGTACTCATTGAAATTGATCCGAAATACTTCCGTCCTACCGAAGTAGACTTGCTTATCGGAAACCCGGCTAAAGCAAGAACTAAACTAGGATGGCAACACAAGCATACCCTCGAACAGCTGGTAAACGAAATGGTGAAGGCAGATGTCGAATTGTTTAAACGTGATCGTTATTTAATGGAAGGTGGGCACAAAGTGCTCAACTATCACGAATAGACTTTTAGTCGATTAACAAGGTTCAGGAAAAGCATTGGCTCAGAAAAAATCTATTATTTACGAAGTGCTTCGACCATTCGTGTGGTCGGGTATTCACTTCTTTTTTCGCAGAGTAAGTGTTGTAGGCGCGCACCGCTTGCCGACCAATCGGCCTGTTGTTATTGTAGCTAACCATCAAAACGCATTGCTCGACCCTGTTGTTTTGTGTGTCTCCACTTCCAAACAACTGCACTGGCTTACACGTGCTGATGTATTCAAGAACTCGTTTGTAGATCGCTTCCTTCGACGCATCAATATGATGCCGGTATACAGGGAGCGGGATCGCGTTGCCAACATACATGATCGCAACAACGAGATTTTTCAAATGTGCTACGAACGCATGAAAAACAATGCGGTAATCGGCATTTTTCCGGAGGGCACGCACCGAGGAAAGAAACAATTGGTGCCCCTCAAAAAGGGCTTGGCGCGATTGGTTATTGGCGCTTATGAAGCGGGTGTGCGTGATCTATGCATCGTGCCGGTGGGATTGGATTATGAGAGCTTTTACGAACCACAAAAAAACCTGCTGGTGAAGTTCGGCGAACCGATCGAAGTGGATGCGTTCCTCGACAAGCAAGATGCTTCGCACACCAAATTGCACGCAGAAATAACACAGGCGGTGCATGTGGCATTGCGAAAGCTTATGCTGCACATTGATAACGATGATGTTCATGCAGAGATACTCGCATTGAAGCCGCTAATCGATAAGAAAGCAAACGCAAAAAGCCTCATGCAGAAGTACGAAACTTTTCATGCTATTGCAGGTGAGCTGGACGAAAAGACGGAGTATCATCCTTTCTTGAATAATGAGGTGAATCGATACAGGACAGGAATGCACCGCATGAAAATCGAGGAGGAGTTGTATGCGGTTTCGTTCAATCTATTGCACGTGCTTTTCTTGCTGCTGGGTCTGCCGTTTGCACTTTTTTCTGTGCTCGTGTTTTGGCCAATGCAACTGTTCACGGAGCGGTTTGTGCATTCTGTCATCAAGGATACGTTGTTCCGAAACTCAATACGCATTTCATTTTGGACCTTCATTACTCCGCTCTATTTGTGCGCAGTATATGGCGTCTTGCGCTGTGCCGGTGTTGAATCTTCCACTGCTGTATGGTTGTGGCTCTCTATACCTGCAGGCTTGATAACCTTGCCGTGGGGACGCACAGTTAAACAGATGAGACATACCCTTCGTGTGCGCAACATCCGCAACACTCCTGAGTTCAAGGATTGGCTGAAACAAAGAGATGAAGTAATTCAATGGCTGAGTCGTATTCCATATTTGAAAAGTGATGTATAAAAGAATCAATGGACTTCAACACATAGGCGTAGCAGTAAGCGACATGGATAAGTCGCTTCGTTTTTATCGTAAATTTTTCGGTCTCGATATTCCTTTTTTTGACAGTGTGCAGCCCGCACCTTTAATGGATGTCTACACGCGCAACTCAACCATTACGAAACGAGCGAGCATGGTCATGAACTTGCAGGGCGGTTGTGCCATTGAGGTAATACGACCAACCTCATTCGAGCCCGTGAAGGCCAAGAATGCCG
>JBILIX010000151.1:0-5462 GCA_044368835.1 Flavobacteriales bacterium
GAATGCGGCGAAAATTTCTCTGACGCAGTTGCTTTGTTCTGCTTTAGGAAGCGCATCCATGCCGTGGCATTTTTGAAGCACTGAACTCGTTACCGACTCGTATGTGCCCGCCTCTTTGTGCAGAGCAATTGCCGCTTGAAACGCAATGAAGTCGCCAAGCTTGGCCATATCAATTCCATAACAATCGGGATAGCGAATTTGAGGAGCTGATGAAACGATGATTATCTTTTTCGGACCGAGTCGATCCAACATTTTGATAATGGATTTTTTTAATGTTGTGCCACGCACGATGGAGTCGTCGATAACAACCAATGTGTCAATATTTCTTTTTACAGCACCGTGTGTTGTGTCGTAGACGTGTGCCACCATTTCATCGCGCGCGCTGTCTTGTGTGATGAAGGTGCGCAACTTGACATCTTTAATGGCAATTTTTTCCAGTCGGGCGCGCTTGCGAATAATCTGTTCGATGGCTTCTATGGTCGCGTTGTCACCGAGCGCTTTGATGTCGCGAATCTTAACATCGTTGAGGTGATCTTCGAGCGCTTTCATCATGCCGTAGAAGGCTGTTTCCGCTGTGTTGGGTATGAAGGAAAACACAGTATTGTCGAGGTCGTAGTTTACCGCACGCAAGATTTGGGGAACTACGTTGCGCCCAAGTGTCTGTCGCTCTTTGTAAATCGCTTCGTCGTTGCCGCGCGAGAAATAGATGCGTTCGAACGAGCATGATTTTTTTTCACGCGGTTCTATGATCGGCTTTACTCCGGATTCGCCATTTTTTTTGATTACAAAGGCATGCCCCGGAAGAAGCTCATGAATGTCGCTGAGTGGGGCGTTGAATGCGGCTTGAATGGGAGGGCGTTCGGAAGCAACCACAGCTACTTCATCGTTTTCATACCAATATGCCGGTCGAATTCCGGATGGGTCGCGCAGCACGAATGCATCGCCATGACCAATAAGTCCGGCCATTGCAAACCCACCGTCGAAGTCGCGGGTGGCCCGTGTTAGCAAGCGTTGCACGTCGATATTTTCGGAGATTAGGTCGGTGATTTTTTTGTTGTCGTGTCCCTCTTGTTTGAAGCGCTGGAATAGTTGTTGATTTTCTTCATCCAGGAAATGGCCGATTTTTTCCATCACCGTAACGGTATCGGCTTTCTGTTTGGGGTGTTGCCCGAGGTCTATGAGTACTTGAAAGAGTTCATCGACGTTGGTCAGGTTGAAATTACCTGCTACAACGAGGTTTCTGGTCATCCAGTTGTTTTCGCGCAAAAAGGGATGGCAGTTTTCAATGCTGTTACCGCCGTATGTGCCATATCGCAGATGCCCCAGGAAAAGCTCACCGGTGAAGGCGTAGTTTTCTTTCAAGTATTGCGTGTCACTGAGTTTGTCGGGACGGGTGCGTTCCAACTCTTCGAAGCGCGTCATCACCTGTGAGAAAAGCTCTCGGATGGGTTGTGGATCGTTGCTGCGCACACGGCTGATGTAACGTTTGCCCGGTGGCATATCGATTTTGATATTGGCAATACCCGCACCGTCTTGTCCGCGGTTGTGCTGCTTTTCCATCAACAAGTACATTTTGTTGAGGCCGTAAAATGCAGTTCCGTATTTCTCGGCGTAATACTGAAGAGGTTTCTTCAGTCGAAGGAGTGCGATGCCGCACTCGTGCTTGAGTTGGTCACTCATGTTGCGCTTGCTTTCCGAAATGATAATCGGACTGCTTAAGAGCAGGCAAAAATAAGCACGACTTCGCGCGGAATAAAAAGAAGATGCATCAGCGGATGAATGTCAGCTTACGAACCTCAGCGGCCGTGCCCGTTTGCGTGGAAACATAGACGAGATAAACACCTGTTGCCGGGCGCGTTCCATCGGATAGAAGGCCGCTCCACACAGCACGTCCACCTTCGCTTTCTGTTTCGAATAGAATGTTGCCCTGAATGTCTGTAATCTTCACGCTGGTGTTGTAGGCGAGTCCGTCGATGGTGATGTTTCCGTCGTACTCAGGCCGAACCGGGTTGGGAAATACGCGCACGTTCGACATCTCATTATCGAAGTTGGTAGCGGTTGAGAAAAACCCAACCACTCCGTTTTCGGTGGCGAAAAACACCTCTCCATTGGAGTGATTAATGGCAATGTCGTAGATCGTATTGGAAGGTAGCGGACTGTTTTCGGCTGTAAAGTGATAGACTTCACGGAGTCCATCGTCGCTGAGCAGGTAAGCGCCGCTGTTTTTTGTGCCAATCCACTTGCGGTTGCTGCCGTCAATTTCAATGCAGTTTATAGCCTCGGTTTCGAGTAGTACCTGTGTGTTGCCTTCTTGCTGAATGAGAATTTGTTCGGAGTCGAAGTTGCCTTCAGCAAATATGGCTGCGGGATTGTAGAAAATTGAAAGTCCGCTGCTTGTTCCTACCCATACTTCGCCATCGAGGTCTTCTTCCATGCAGAGCACGTCTTTGGAGGAGAGCTTCCCATTTCCCTCCGCATCGGTAAGCAGTTTGAAGTTATCGTCGGAAAGCACGTCGAGGGTTCCGTTCGTATTGAATACAAGCAGCCCTTTATTGATAACATTCGCCCAGATGTATCCGTCGTTTGAAATGAGCAAGTCTGCAACTTTTTCATCGTCGCCGATTACAGACCCGAAGTTGTAGTCATAGAAGTTGCCTTCACGGTCGAGCGCGTGCAACGCGCGCTTGGTGTAGCCATTGGTGCACCATAGAATACCATCTTCAGTGTAGGCAACTCCGCCTACAGCGGTTCTCAAATAACCCTGTGTTGTGCCGTCGGAGTCGGGGCCTTTTGTAGCCGTGCCGTTGGAAGGGATGAGCCTTTTGTTGGCCACATCTACTTTTAGCAACCCCTCTTCCCATGATGCCGCGTACACAGTTGTATTGTCGATTGGGTCCACGGCAAAGTCCATAAAGTCCATGACGTATTGGTTGGAATTGTTGAAATGCTGGCCTGCGCTCTGTGAGGTGTCCGCTGAAATCGTCACCCATTGATTATCGATAAATGCCGATACCCCATCGGTGTTGAAGTTATTTCCCCAATCGGCGCGAACCCCACCGTGAGCAATCCACACATTGTTGTTGTATGCCGTAATGCGTCGGCAATCGTCTGAGTTTGGTCCTTTGGGGCCGAAAGGGTAATCCTCCACACCAAATGAGTTTTTGGATAGAATGAGGCCCATGTTTTTGTCGGCAACCCAAGCGAAACCATTGAAGTCAATGATTGTGTTGGTTGCATATGGTTGACGCCCCAATAGCCACAGGAGTGGTGTTGGTGTATCGAAGTTGTTGTGACAATACCACAAGGTGTAATTGCCCGAAACAGTTAACCATTCGCCATTGCTCCACAGGCGGTTGATGCGAAAGTTTTCAAGCGGAAATCGATTCGTCCATGTAGTTGCATCGAGCGGTTTGCTCCACACCGAATCGCCCGCACTGCCCGGAATAGCAAGCACAAGTTCATTGTTGAAGAACTCGATGTGCGATGGCGCGTTGGTGCCCGGCAGTGAATCAACGGTTGTCCAGTTTTCGAAATTTGAAAGAAATGTGTTGTTCACGTCTGCTTTGCGCAATCCCTGCTCGGTTGCAGCATAAATTGTTTGATTGATGATAGCAATGTCACGAACACGAACAGGTTCTCCGGATGGGCCGATGAAATAGGTTTCCTTGATTTCTTTTTTGGGCACATCGATTACCACAATACCAAAACCGGTGCTCAGAAAAATACGCTCGTCGTAGGGGTAGATATCATAAATGGTTTTGTCGCCAATGAGTGTACTAACCTTTATGAATGGGATATTGTAGACGCCGTTTTCGTTGAAAAGATCAATGTTTCCATTGGAGTAACCCACGACCACCAGCTGAGAAACGGGGTCGTATTTAAGCGCACTGATACCAACATCGCTTAGACCGTTGGTTTTGTTGAATCGATTGATTTCTGCGGTGAATTGCGTGAATGAAAAAACAGCGTTGGGAGTTGCAGCATAGATAAGATTTCCGGCCTCACAAACATCTACGCAGTTGTTGTAGGGAAAGTGGTCGCGCCATGTTCCAATGCTATACTGAGCAACAAAGGCCAGTGGGCCCATGATAAAAAGAAGGAGTAGGGAGGTTCTCATAAAGGATTTGGCGCGCTAGGAACGATTCAAAAACAGATTTCGTATTCAGGATAAAAAAATAAAACGATTATTCGCTGAACGCATCCCAACCCTGCGCCCTAAGGTTGATTGCCTCGCCCGAGCGGGTAATGAGGCGACACCCCATTACGTCTGCGGTAGCGTGGCCTATTACCGAAAGGCTGGGATTCCCTTTAATCTTATCATAGTCGCCCGGTTTAATGGTGAATAGTAGCTCGTAATCTTCGCCGCCGTTGAGAGCACAGGTGGTGAAATCGAGGTTGAATTCTTTGGCGGCTTCAATCGTTTTCGGAGAAACGGGTATTTTCTCTTCGTACAAGTCAAAACCGACAGCACTGTTTTCGGCGAGGTGTTTTATTTCAGAGGCAAGTCCATCGGAGATATCAATCATGGAGGTTGGTCGAACATCGAGCGATTGCAGCAGCCCGTGAACATCGCGTCGGGCTTCGGGCTTTAGCTGACGTTCTAGCACGTAGTCGTAGCCTTCTAGTTGGGGTTGCGCGCCGGGAGCAGCTTGAAAAACCGCCTTTTCACGTTCCAACACTTGCAGCCCCATGTAAGCACCCCCGAGGTCGCCGGTAACAACCAGCAAATCGTTTTCGCGAGCGCCCGAGCGTGTTACGATGTTTTCTTCCGCTTCATAACCAATAGCGGTGATGGAAATAACCAAGCCGCTTCGACTGCTGGTGGTATCGCCTCCCACCACGTCAACACCGTAGTGATTGCATGCCATGAGTATTCCCGCATACAATTCGTCTACGGCCTCCATTGAAAACCGGTTGCTGAGTGCCAATCCAACTACAATTTGCTGAGGCACCGCATTCATTGCGCAGATGTCGCTGAGGTTGGCAACCACGCTTTTGTATCCGAGGTGCTTAAGCGGAACGTATGACAAATCGAAGTGAACACCCTCAACGAGCATATCGGTCGAGACCAGGCATTTTTGATTTTCCGGTGCACTTAGAATAGCTGCGTCATCGCCCACACCTTTGATAGAGGTTTTGTTTTGGAGAAGAATATTATCGGTGAGATGGTGGATGAGGCCGAATTCACCAAGTGAGGCTATTTCAGTGCGATTATCGTTTGACATGTTTGTAAAGATGGGGTGCAAAGGTCGACAAATTCGCTCGGCGAATGGATGTTATATCGAAGCGGATTCTCGGATATCTTTCACACTAAGTTGCAGGGTTGTTTTATTGTTCCATGTGTTTTCATCAACTGAGAAAAGGATGTCGACAACACAATCGTTTTTAAGTTTTTCGCACCAATGGCCCAAATCGAATCCGATGCCGTCGAAGGTGATGCCCGGACAATCGACCTGTTGAAC
>JBILIX010000152.1:0-5447 GCA_044368835.1 Flavobacteriales bacterium
CGAGCTTCAATGAACATCTGCATCATACAAGCACGAATGGGATCAACCCGCTTGCCGGGAAAGGTGTTACGCACTGTATTTGACAAGCCAATACTTCAACACTTAGTTGATAGACTTCAGCCGTCAAAAACAATCGACAAGCTCATTGTAGCTACCACCACCAATATCGAGGACGACGCCATCGAAGAATTTTGCAAACCGCGAGGCATCGCCTGTTTTAGAGGAAGTGATTGGGACGTTCTAAGCCGCTTTGCTGAAGCCGCAAATACAGTGGGTGCAAGCCCTGGCGATGCAATCATTCGTATCTGCTGCGACAACCCCATTCATTCTTGGAAAGTGGTCGATTTCGTGGTAGAGCAATTCCATCGTTACAAAGTCGACTATTTCTCGAACAGCAATCAGGAACCTACCTATTTAGAAGATGGTTTTGATGTGGAAGTTGTTGCGCACTCCGCTCTGATGAATGCAGCGGTCAATGCCAAGTTGATGAGCGAACGAGAGCATGTAATGCCCTTTATCAAAAACGCAAAACAATTCAAATTGGGTTGGAGAAAGGCGAACGACTCCTATAACTTCAAACTTTCGGTTGATACAGAAAATGATTTGCGTCTTGCAGAGCAGATTTTCATTGAACTGAAAAACACACCCGACTTCAGCATTGATGATGTGGTTGAGTTGCTTCGAAGGAAACCTGAACTTCTCGAGATAAACAGTGAAAGCGAAATCAATTCAGGCTATAAAAAATCCATTCGTGAAGACCGAATGGTAAAATAGAATAAGCATGGCTCACTTGGAAACAAAGCGAATATCCAATTTCACGATCAGCAATGAGTATCGAAACACCATCCACAACCTAATTCCAGGTGGAGCTCACACCTACTCCAAAGGTGATGACCAATTTCCGCTGCACTCGCCGGCAACTATCACTCATGGGAAAGGTTGCAGAGTATGGGACCCCGATGGTAATGAATACATTGAATGCTTAGGTGGGTTGGCCTCTATAAGTCTGGGGCATGCCTACGAACCCGTTGTGCAGCGCGTTATTGAAGAGCTTCACAAAGGCAACAATTTCAGCAGACCATCGGTTATTGAGCGTGAAGTAGCGGAGCGCTTTCTCTCCAACATTCCCGGTCACGACATGATTAAGTTCGCCAAGAATGGATCTGTTGTTACGACCGCCGCTGTGAAATTGGCACGAGCCTTTACCGGAAGAAAAATTGTTGCACGGCCCATCGATCACCCATTCTATTCTTATGACGATTGGTTCATTGGAAGCACGGATGTGAAAAGTGGGATTCCCTCTGACATCTCTGCGCTTACCGTTACCTACACCTCAGATAACCCGCAATCGCTCATCGATTTATTCACGCAGTACCCGAATGAAATTGCTTGTGTTATTTCGGAGCCTGAGAAATTCAATACCCTTCCCGAAAATTACCTGAGCGACGCTATTGATTTGGCCCATAAACACGGAGCTCTCTGGATTATGGATGAAATGATAACAGGCTACAAAACCGCTTATCCCGGATCGATGACCAAGTACAAGGTGACACCCGATATGACCACTTGGGGCAAGGGCATCGCAAACGGATTTTCCTTTTGCTGTTTGACCGGCAAAAAAGAAGTAATGGAATTGGGTGGGATTCGCAAAACAGGCAGCGAAAAACTCTTTCTTGTGAGCACTACCCACGGCGGAGAAACATGCAGTATAGCGGCCGCCATAGCCACCATGGATGAATTCGAAAAGCACGATGTTATTGGGCACAATCAGCGCATGGGCCAGCGATTTATTGATGGCAGCAAAGCTGTGATTGGCCGACATGGCCTTACCAATCATATCCGAAACATGCAGTTTAATTGGCATGCATCGCTGGGCTATTTCGACGCTGAGGGTGCCAACTCTTTCGGTTTACGAACGCTCTTTCACCAAGAGCTCATTGCACGGGGTGTGCTTTTCCAAGGAGTCTTCTGCCCTCATTTTTCGCATTCTGAATCGGATGTTGACTATGTGCTGAACGCCATGGATGAAGCTTGTGTCATTTTCAAAAAAGGCCTTGAAGACGGCTATGAGCGCTACCTTGTGGGCGAGCCTATAAAGCCCGTTTTTCGCAAGTACATTTAATCCGTTTTCAACGCCTCCTCACATCAGAAATTAACGTATCGAATCATACATACTCCGCAATCGGAAACCATGAAAACAACCGACCCAACCACCATAGACTTCAGAAAAAAATTCGAGCTAACCGATAAAGTAATTGTGATAAGTGGTGCTTGCGGACTTATTGGCCGCGCATTTTGTGAGGCCGCAGCTCAATTTGGAGCTACAGTGGTATGTGCCGATATTGAAGCAGCCGACCCTGTTGCGTTCGCTCAAAAGCTCAGCGAACGACACGGACGAACCATGTTGGGCTATTCCATCAACGTAGCTAATAAGTCGGAAGTGGTTGGTTTGAAGGATGCGGTAATCAACACTTTCGATCGCATCGATGGCTTGGTTTGCGGACATCAAAATAAAACGCATTTGAAGTTTGTGCCTTTCGAACATGTATCCGAAGAAAATTGGGACACGGTAGTTGAAATAAACCTCAAAGGAACATTTCTTCTCTGCCAGGTTATAGGCTCCTACATGGCCGAGCAAGGCAAAGGAAGTATCGTCAATATTCCCAGTACATACAGCGTTGTCGCTCCCAATCAGAACCTATACAAAGGCACCTCACTGGGCTGCCCTGCAGAGTACAGTGCGAGCAAAGGCGGGGTTGACGCTCTTTCACGCTACCTAGCGAGCTACTGGGCCTCCAAAAAAGTGCGTGTGAACATGATCACTCCTCACGGTGTATGGAACAATCATGAAGAGCAGTTTGAAACAAACTTCGCTCGTTTTTCTCCTCTTGAGCGTTTGAGCTTCAACCACGAAGTAGCACCTGCACTTATTTACTTGCTCAGCGATGCAAGCAGCTATGTAACCGGCGATAATATGTTGGTTGAAGGTGGTTGGACTGTTTGGTGAGATTCCTTTTTGTTTTCTCACTCGTAATTGAGCACCGTGATGTGTCCAAATTGATCGATGGCTCTTCCGCGCCCATCCTTTACGGTGATGTAATAGTTGTAAACACCTTCCTCTACAACCTTGCCGTTCATTCTTCCGTCCCATCCCTCCTCTATGCTGTACGTTTCGAAAATGCGATCACCCCAACTGCTGAACACAACCAAGTAAAATTCTTCCACCAGTGCAAACGAAACGGTCGGTTTAAAAACGTCGTTATAACCGCCTAATACGATAGCATTCGGTATCCAAATAATTGGGTTCATGGATAGATTCACTTCATTGGAAAACGATGAAAAAGGTGGACGCGAATCATCACTGCGTTCAATAGCTTCAATGCGATAGAAAAAATCTCCGTCGGTCTCGACCAATTCAGACACATCATCTTCGTAAAACAGACTGCCTGCGCCATTCACTTCGTCGATCAACTCATAGCCCGAATCTTTCATGCGCCGGTAGATGTGGTACCACTCAACGCCTTCTTGCCACTCACTGTAGGGCGACCATGCCAACACATTGACCAAGCGCTGCTGATTGGCCTCACCATCGAGCAGAATGGATGTAGCAACATTAGACGTGTCGACTGGCAATCCGCATGAATTGAAAACCAACACCCGATAACTGTATGAAAACACATCTGTGGCGCGCTCATCGTCTATAAAAACAAGTTCCAAAACGGCGCTTGCATCTTGAACAACAACTTCTTCCCATGTTTGAGTGGTTCTTTCCAGACGCTGCAATTCATATCGGAAACTGAGAGCGGTGGGTGAAAGACCCAAGGTTATTTGAACAGAATCCGAATTAAGCGCTGAGGCCGATTGTATTTCGACATACGTAGGCGCAGCATAATCGTCTACGTACGTATCGTGAAAATTACTGAATGCTCGATAGCCTGTTAGTGTATCGACCGCCTCCACCCGATAGATGTTGTAGCCACCATATTGAAGCGCAGCATCAACATATGACAATGCCGTTACTGTGTCGACAGGGCTCATTGCTGCCGCAGTATAATCGTCGGTTAAACCGAATCCTTTATACAAAATGTAGTAGCTAGCAGGATTGCTCCAACTGTAATAGCCGGTCCAATTCACAGTAATGTCGGGGTCGCAAACCTGATAATCTACCACACTGAGCAAATTGGATGAACTGCACGAGGTTGTGTCGTAGTTACCACATGCATCATATGCCGCTATGGCGTACGAATAAATACCGCTCAAAAATTGGGCTTCCCCGAATACATCAGTGAACTCCCAAAACGCGGCATCTACTGCTGCAATTGTATTTGTAAACCCATTTACGCACCTATAAATCGCATAACCTTGCACATCGCTTGAACTGCTCCCTTGCCATTCCAGCATGCCATATCCGTTTGCATCTACTCCGATGCTGACCCCAAATACGGATGCAGGAAAAACATTATCACTAAACTGATCTCCTTCTATGTTGCTTATAAACTCGCATCCATCATCCGTAACCAGTATGATGCGAAAATTCATAGCAACTGGTTCGCAATTGAATACGTAGTGTAAGTATTGATTCACTCCAAAACCGACTGTGGTAAGGAGTTGCCAACTGCCCGAAGGATAATCGGTCCAGATTTGATATTGTAAATTTTCGGTTGAAGTGCTGAGCGGCAACCAGGGCTCACTCCACTCCAAAAAAGCCGCGCTATCACAATTTTCGCAAATATTCTCAGCAGGATCTGCCTCGAGATAAATTGTTGAGAGGGTATCGGACATAGCAGAATAAAAACCCCCTGACCCGTCGTCATACCAAGCCAAGACATAGTAATAATAATTATTGGAGAGCGCCAAATTGGAAATGTGCGTATAGCTACTGAGCGCTTGAGGCGTTAGGTTGCTGGCTATGGATGTGAAACTTAAATCAGGAGAGATGCTGTAAAAAACTTCATAATGACTAAAGCTGGAAGATGGCGCGTTTGGAGGCGTCCAGTTTACGGTGACATTACCCAAATCATCGACCTGAAGACAACCCACGACAGGCTGTTCCTGCGAAAACAGATTCACCTGAAGGAGTAGGTTCAGTGCTAGATAGAAGCTTACGTAAAAAGAAATTTTCACCAGTCTTTGATTTTGGCCCCGCCTGAACGGAAACATTCACCTTTTATTACACGCTAAAAACCTTCATCAGGTTGCATGCTTCGAGGTGAGTTTTTTCAGTTACAGCCGAAACCAAAAATGAATCAGGCCTCGGACGTAATGGAATGTATCTCCGAATTTTCTTAACAATTCATGTTGAATGTGTTCAGATGAAATGCGGGAATTGATTCACCTATAGGCTACCGGCCATCCTGTCGATGGTTGTTCGGTAATCGAGCATCATTTTCTCAACGATTTGAGCGGCCGGCAATACATCCTTGATCATGGCCGAGGCCTGACCAATT
>JBILIX010000153.1:0-5439 GCA_044368835.1 Flavobacteriales bacterium
CCAAATCATTAAGCCTGGCACCCGCGCAAAAATTTGTCGCTGGTTGACCGTCGCTAAATCGGCTGTAGACTTCGCCAACTCAATGACTTCATTCTTCTTTCCTGCAACCAATACATTCCCATGGACGTTGGACAACCGATGAACAGGAAGATACTCACGGCGTGTAGAAATTTCGATACCATTCAGTTCGATGGGACGAATCGTATCCGAATCGACATGCATTGCCACTGCGCACAATGAGCAGAAGAGTGACGCGAGCATGATGAGAAGTGATTTCATAGCAACTTTCGAGGAGGCGCAAAGAGAACGTATCCGGGTTGATTCAACCATACCTTAGAAAAGGTATAGCGCGTTGAATACCGCAAAAAGGGTATAAAAAAAGCGGCCGGAAAAACCGACCGCCTTTGGTTATCGAAATCGATTAATGATTATACAACACCCTGATCGAGCATAGCATCGGCTACTTTCACAAAGCCTGCGATGTTAGCCCCTTTCACATAGTTGATATGGTCGCCATCCGTACCATACTTCACACACGCCTCATGAATACTCTTCATGATGTTGTGCAGGCGTTGGTCTACCTCTTCGCGTGTCCATGACAAACGAAGAGAGTTTTGTGACATCTCCAAACCTGAAGTAGCAACGCCACCCGCGTTGGAAGCCTTACCGGGCGCGAAAAGCACTTTACCGTGCAAGAAAGCTTCAACTGCTTCGGGAGTACAAGGCATGTTAGCACCTTCAGCTACTGCCATTGCACCGTTTGCAATCAACGCTTTTGCGTCGTCGCCGTGCAATTCATTTTGCGTAGCGCAAGGAAGAGCGATATCGCACTTAACACCCCACGGTGTTTTACCTGCAACGAATTCGCACTTGTATTTGTCCGCGTATTCTTTGATACGGCCACGCTTCACATTCTTCAGTTCCATGATGAATGCGAGCTTCTCAGCATCGATACCGTCTTTGTCATACACATAGCCATCGCTATCAGAAGCGGTCACCACCTTGGCACCTAGTTGAGTTGCCTTTTCAATGGCGTATTGAGCTACGTTACCGGAACCGGAAACGACTACAGTTTTGCCTTTGAAGTCTGTGCCTTTTGTACCGAGCATTTCCGCAGCGAAGTAAACGCAGCCGTAACCAGTCGCTTCCGGACGAATGAGCGAGCCGCCCCAATTGCGTCCTTTTCCTGTGAACACGCCTGTAAACTCATTGCGCAGACGCTTGTATTGGCCGAACATGAAACCAATTTCACGTCCGCCCACGCCGATGTCGCCGGCCGGTACATCTGTGTCAGCACCGATATGGCGTGAGAGTTCGTTCATGAAGCTCTGGCAGAAAGCCATTACTTCGCGATCGCTTTTTCCTTTTGGATCGAAATCAGATCCACCCTTACCACCACCCATTGGGAGTGTAGTGAGGGAATTTTTGAAAATCTGCTCGAAGCCCAAGAACTTCAATACAGAGAGATTCACGGTAGGGTGAAAACGCAAGCCGCCCTTGTAGGGTCCAATCGCAGAGTTAAACTCGACGCGGTAACCACGGTTTACTTGTACTTCACCTTTATCATCAACCCATGGCACACGAAACATGATGGTGCGCTCGGGCTCAGCAATGCGCTGCAGCACTTTAGCTGTTTTGTATTTCGGATTTTCCTCGATGTAGGGAATGACCGTTTCGGCCACTTCGTGCACCGCTTGCAAAAACTCAGGTTCATTAGGGTTCTTGCCTTTAACCTCTGCCATGAAGGCATCGATGTGTGCTTGATACTTGTTTGCCATTGTGCAATGTGATTTGTTTTGAATTGAAAAAACCGGGTCGAAATTAACATAGTTGTACCTTTGAAGCACGAAGACTTTGAAAAAGTAAACTCATAAAAATTCATTACCCTGTTATGCAAAAGGCAATCAACCGCATCTATGGAGCCGGTATTTTGGTGGTTGTGGCACTCCTTGGCTCGTGTCAAAAAGACAACGATATTACCAACTGGTCGCCTACGCAGGCGCTACCTGCCGACACGACTGACCTGCAAGAAAACCCAACCGACACAACCCCAACGATGACTTTCCCTTTTCAATGGCAAGCCGTTATCATTGGCGACGAATCGTTCTATGGCGACAGCACAACCTTTCAACACGCCTATGATTCGGTGGCTCAATTGCATGAATTTTCTTGTTTTGATCAGTATGGAAGAAAGATGATACTTCGCATGCCCGATGTGGAAACAGGAACCGATACTCTTTCCTTCGGTGGCAGCGCGAGTATTACTCTGATTGACGACACATTGACCTTCGATACGAGTTTTAATCCGAACGGCTATATTTCCATTTATTCGAATTCAAACGGAAAAATATCGGCCTTGTTCGAAGCAGATTTAAACGACAATTCAGGCAGTGGTCAAGACAAGGAACTCGTAAACGGCATGCTTCAAAACGTCCGTTTCCAGTAAAAATCCACTAGAAAGTAAAGTCTACCCCGATAGTTGGCAACAAAGGCAACTGATCGATCCTTTCTCCGGTTACACGGTCAATGTAGAATACGTTCGCACGGTTGTAGGCGTTGGTAATACCTGCGTTGAGCTCAAGGCTGGTCTTATTGCTGAGCTTAAGGGTGCGCTTCACGTTGATGTCGAGGCGGTGATAGAAAGGCAAACGGCCGCCATTCAGCTCAGCATATTGCACACTCAAGAATTGGCTGTTGTTGGTAACGTAGTCGAGGCTGATTCCCTGCGACACGCTCTGCCCGTTGTAGAATCCTTGCGTTTGGGTGAATGGCAAACCACTTCCCAAATTCCAGCGCATGGAGAGCTCGTAACTCTTTTCCTTACCGAACAAATACGTTCCGATGAGGTTCAGGTTGTGACGACGGTCAAACACCGGCGAGTAGTACTGAAACCCGTCCCAGCGCTGCACCTTAGCCAGCGAGTAAACAATGTTCAGGTAATAGGATTTGTCTTCATACTTCAGCACTACATCTGTTCCGTATGCATTACCGGTTTCGATAACGTAGTCACGTGTGAGCTCTTCCGGCTTGTCGTTGTTTTGTCCGAAATCGTTTTCGAAGATCTTGTTTCGGTTGATGTTGGTCTGCTGGTTAAATCGCTTGTAGTAGCTTTCAACATTGAGGTTCCAGCGCTCAGAAAGATCGAACTCAAATCCAATAACCAAGTGCTTGGCAGTTTGCAATACATTTTTTACTTGCTGATTCGTAGGAGTGCGACCAAACGTCAAGCCGTCATTGACGCCACCCACGAGTTCACCCAATGAAGTAACGGCCTGGCCGTTGGCTTGTATGGCAGGGTCGCCTGTAAACTCATTCTGCAAATCTTCAGGGCTGGCCAAGAAGCCATAGAACAAGTTCACCACATCGCGGTCGCTGTTGGTGGCCATGAGGTTTTGCGTGTATTTACCCGTTGCACCCTTCACACGGAAGCGCTCGTTCACTTTATACTTCACACCGAGGCGCGGTTCCGGAGAGAACACACTCAATGTGCCATAATACTGGAATCGGATACTTGGCTCCACTACCCAATTTCCGCGATTGATTTTGTAGTCGAAGAAGGTGTTGAGCTCGGTAGTGTTTTGTGTGATCTGCACAATCTGCTGGTTATCGAGCAGTGCAAATGTTTTGTAGTCGGTTGAAAAACCTACCACCTCAACCCCGTACTTCAACACATCGTTTTTGATACCGTATTTGAAATCGAGGCCGAAGTTGAAGCTGTTGATTTTGCTGATGCGGTCGGGATTGTTCACCTCGCTCATCACGATTTCATACTCGCTGCGAGCAAAGTTACCGCTGATGAGAACCGCTGAGCTCGAAGGCACTACGACGAAGTTACCCCCGCCACCGGTGTTTTTCCAATTAAGCGACGCGAGGTTTTTGTAGCTCGTCACACCATCGTTGAAGTTAAATCCGAATGCATTGAACTTGGAACCGTTCGATCCGCTGAACGACATCTTTCCATAGATATCGGTATAGTTGAACGGCAAGCCGTTTCCATCGTTCACGTAGGGATAGAGGAGCTTGGAGCTGCGATCGAGGTACGAGTTTTTCGCAGATAGCACGTATGAGATACCGCTACCGTTTTCTGTCAACTTCTTGAGCGGACCTTCTATCTGAATCTTAGCACCGAAGGGATTCAACCCCACGTGACCATCAATCTCCCGCTTATTCCCATCGCGCGTTGTGATATCCATGATAGAAGAAATACGTCCACCGAACTGAGCGCTGTAGCCTCCCGTGTACACATCGGCATTGGCAATGATATCCGTATCGAAAACAGAAAACAAACCAATGGAGTGGAATGCATTGTATACGATCATACCATCGAGCAACACCTTGTTCTGAACAGGCGAGCCACCGCGCACGTAGATTTGACCGCCTTGGTCACCGGTGCTGATAAAGCCGGGAAGTGTGGTGAGCGCTTGGGCCAGGTCGGGAGCACCGCCAACGCTCGGTATGCGCTTGATGTCTTTCGTACGCATCGACTCTACAGAGATGTTGACGTTGTTTTTCTGAGCACTGCCACGGTCGCTGATTTCTACTTCGCTCATAATCACGTCATCCTTCTCGAGGAAGTAATTACGCGCAATCACTTTTGCACCAACAACATCAATTACATCACGTACCTCTTTGAATCCAAACTGATTGATGACAAGCGTATAGTTACCATCCGGAATTTTAGTGAGTGTGTAGAATCCGTTTTCGTCGGTTTGCGTTCCGAAGGCAGTGCCATCCAACCCCACAAGAATGAAGATTACCGGCTGACCGGATTCCTTGTCTTTCACAAAACCACGAATGGCGCCCTGTTGCGCCGTTGCAGCCGCAGCTATTAAAACAAACATCAGGAAAGCGACTGCACGAGAAAAGGAAAGAGTCTTCATACGTTGAAAATGAGTACGCGAAAGTACGGAAGACTACACTTCAACCGCAAAACCCCCTATCGGCATTACCTTCGTTAGGATGATTAGTACGCCCATACCTTATTGCGACAAGTTTCCCGCCGAAAGTCAGGCTGATTTTCTGCGAAAATTGGCCGAGCAACTCGCCAAGGATTTGTATCCTGCAGAATGGACTGAGCTGTCAGCCCCGCCAACGCCACACGAAATTTTAACCCAACTGCGCCAATCGGTGGCCGCGCTCATTTCGGAGCACAACTCC
The DNA here is from genome assembly GCA_044368835.1 of Flavobacteriales bacterium. Taxonomy (GTDB): domain Bacteria; phylum Bacteroidota; class Bacteroidia; order Flavobacteriales_D; family Sanyastnellaceae; genus JAIBBG01. The sequence continues at coordinate 5,158 of JBILIX010000153.1, forward strand.
AGCTTGGGACAAGTGCTCTACCGCATCGATTTGCCCGAGGGAAAAATTCGGGCACTCATGGCCTCCACCGGTGCCGATGACAGGATAGATGTATTGGCACAACAAATTCTGGAGCGCGAAGCCAAGAAAGTGTGGATGCGCATGCATTACAGTGATCTGTAAAGAATCGCAGACTCGATTGAACCATCGCGTAAAAAAAATGGTTTATTCAACGCTCAGCGCTACCTTCGCGAGCCAATTCAATTTCTAAGTCAGAATGGACCCACATTCATACCTCGCCAA
>JBILIX010000154.1:0-5435 GCA_044368835.1 Flavobacteriales bacterium
ATGGGCGGCTATAAGTTCGGCTTTGAGATGCTGGCGATAAATGGGTTGTTGACGTATGCGGGGTTGTGGGGGATAAGGGTAAGGGGTAAGGGGTAAGGGGTAAGGGGTAAGGGGTAAGGGGTAAGGGGTAAGGGTTTGTTGAAGGGCCAACTTGTAACCTGCAACCTTCAACTAAGTATCTCCCCTAACTCCAACCACCGCATGCTCTTCGCATCAAGCTCCTGCACCACCTTGCCTAGTTTGTCGGTAACCTTCATCAAGGCGTCGTGGTCAGTACCTGCATCGGCTAGTTGCTGTTCGAGCTCGGCCTTTTCTTTTTCGAGTTGCGGGATTTCCTTTTCGAGCTGATCGTATTCGAACTTGTCCTTGAATGAGATCTTTGATTTAGAAGCTTCGGATTTTTTTTCAGCCTTCACTTCCGCCTGCTGCTCTTTGCGCACACCGGCCCGGCGCAACGCTTCTTGCTCTTCCCAGCGGCGATATGTGTCGTAATTACCCAGAATGTCTTTCACATCACCTTCGCCATTGAGCACGAAGATGTGGTCGACCAACTTATCGAGGAAGTAACGGTCGTGGCTCACGATAACCATGCAGCCGGGATAGTACAACAGGTATTCTTCCAATGCCGCAAGCGTGAATACATCGAGGTCGTTAGTAGGCTCATCGAGGATCAAGAAGTTCGGATTCTTCATCAGCACAAGCAACAACTGCAATCGCTTGCGTTCGCCTCCACTTAGCTTCTCGACATAGGTGCTATGCTGATTGCGCGGAAACATGAAGCGCTCGAGCATCTGCGAAGCTGTGATGGTCTTGCCTTTGGTGAGCGGAATAAAGTCGGCCACTTCACGCACGCATTCGAGCAAGCGCTGGCCATCCTTGAGCGGCATGCCTTGCTGGTTGTAGTAACCAAACACAACGGTTTCGCCCACGACTACTTTGCCCCCATCGGGCTCGAGTTGCTTGGTGAGCATGTTGAGGAACGTAGTCTTGCCCGTTCCGTTGCGGCCCACGATGCCTATTTTCTCTTTGTTCTTGAACACATAATCAAAACCACCGAGCACTTGGGTGTTGCCAAACGTCTTTTTCACTTTGTGAAACTCAACAATCTTGCTGCCCATTCGGCTCATGTTGATTTCGAATTCGAGGGAATCGGGATCGTCGCTGCGCACGAGGCTTTCCTTCAACTCATAGAAACTATCCATGCGCGATTTGCTCTTCACGGTGCGCGCTCGCGGCATGCGACGCGCCCATTCTAGCTCCTTCTTAAAGAGCTGTTCAGCTTTGTCGCGCACCACGCTTTCGAGTTGCTCGCGTTCGGCCTTCTTCTCGAGGTAATACGAGAAGTTGCCCTTATAGCGGTAGATGGTTTTGTTTTCCATCTCCAAAATTTCATCGGTGATGTTCTCTAGAAAATACCGATCGTGCGTGATCATGAAGATGGTCATGTTCGACTGTGACAGGAACTCCTCGAGCCATTCAATCATTTCTAGGTCCAAGTGGTTGGTAGGCTCATCGAGCAACACCAAATCAGGTTCTTCGATGAGCACCTTCGCCAATGCGATGCGACGCTTTTGACCTCCACTGAGTGAGCCCACCTTGCGATCGAGGTCGTGGATATCGAGCTTGCCCAATACCTCACGTGCACGCGCCTCGTAATCCCATGCTTGGTTGCGGTCCATGGCATCGTGTGCGCGCGTGAGTTCTTTCTCATCACCCGATTCAACGGCCTTTTCATAATCTGCAATCGCCTTTGTTTTCGGGCTGTCGGCTGAGAAGATATTTTCGAGAATTGTCGTATCGTTGTTGAGACCGTGCTCTTGCGCCAAAAAACCCAGTCGTACTTCTTTGTTGTAAGTCACCAATCCGCTGTCGGGCGTATCCAATCCTGCGAGTATGCGAAACAGCGAACTCTTCCCTGCCCCATTGCGCGCCACGAGGGCAATCTTTTGTCCCTTCTCGATACCAAAACTCAGGTTTTCAAACAGTACGTGAATGCCATACGACTTGGAAACATTTTCGACGGAGAGGTAATTCATAGGAGGGAACAAATGGGGTGCAAATATCGGTCGCAAAAAGGTGCATCGACAGCGTATTCGAACGAAGTCAGAATTTCGCGAGAATTGTATGACCACCCATTTTTTGTAATTACCTTTGATTTATGGGAGCCATAAAAATTGAAATCCTCAATCCAAAGGCCCTGCAACTCATCAAAGGGATGCAGGACTTAAACCTCATTAAAGTTAGTGATGAGCCCAGTTCGACTATTCATGCGTATTTAAAAAAGATGCGCAAGAAAGCCGGCTCTGCACCTTCTGCTGAAGACATTGCAAAAATTGTCAATGAAGTCAGAGCGAAGCGCAATGCCAAGAAATAAGCCTATTCGAGTTATAATTGACACTAACCTTTGGATTAGTTTCATCATATCTAAGCGCTTCGATGTTCTTGACTCAATCATTCAATCCAATAAGATCAGGCTATTATTCAGCATTGAACTCATAGAGGAAATTCAAGCAACCATCGAAAAACCTAAGTTAAAAAAATACTTTGAGTCGAATGCTATTGAAGAAATGCTTGTAGCTTTCGAACCCTTCATAGACTTGATTCCGGTGAAAAGTAACATCAATGTTTGTCGTGACTCCAAAGATGATTTTTTGTTGGCACTATCTAAAGATGGTAAAGCCAATTTTTTGATTACAGGAGACAAGGATCTTTTATCCATTGCGTGTTTTAGAAAAACAGATATTGTCACCTTCAAACAATTCATTGAATTCATCGATTCACCCAAATCAAATTCGGCTTAGATGGCAAAGCAATCAATGTTAATCCCATCCTCCTAATTTCAATTGCGCACCCCGCTATCTTCGCCCTATGAACATGACCTGGCAAATAAGCCCTTGGAGCGAATTATCTACAGAAACGCTTTACGCCCTTCTCGCCCTGCGTGCAGAAGTTTTCGTTGTTGAACAAAACTGCCCGTATCAAGATGTAGATGGGAAAGATTTGAAGAGTCTGCACGTGTGCGGCTATTCGGAAAACGGTGAGCTGTTTGCTTACGCGCGTTTGGTGCAGCCCGGCGTTTCGTACGAAGATTGGTCAATCGGACGCGTGGTTACTTCACCTCGAGTGCGTCGAACAGGTGCCGGCGAAGAACTGATGCGTTCGTGTATGGCGTATTTCAATGAGCATCGCATTTCTTCTGTGCGTATTTCTGCGCAATCTTATCTTCACGATTTTTACACCAAGTTCGGATTCGTTCGAGTGAGCGAAGAATACCTCGAAGACGATATTCCGCACATGGAAATGCTCTACACACAACCGTAACCTATGCATTCAGAAATCGCATCACGCATTCAACAATTGAACGCCTCCAAACACAGCTTGGAAGAAGCCATCGCCGCTGCCAACTGCGACCCGCACGTTGGTCGTGAAGGCGAGTGGAGCTTGGCACAGGTGGTAGAACACCTGCTGGCATCAGAAACCGGCACGCTTGGCTATATGAAAAAGAAAAGTTCAGGCGGATGGAATGCCCTCGAGGATGCAGGCGAAGATCATCATGCAAGCAGCGCAGCCATTAACGCAAGGCTTGAGAGCGACGAGCGTTACAAAGCGCCTGATGTTCTCCCTGAACCCAGCAATGCCATTGCACTGAACGACCTCATTGAAAAATGGAATGCCTTGCGCGAAGAACTGCTTGATTTCGTTTCTCACATCCAACCAGAGCATTTTCACAAATTGGTCTTTCGACAACCCGCCGCAGGTATGCTCACTGTGCTGCATGCGCTTGAATTCATGGATGCACACTTACGGCACCATCTTCCACAAGTTGCTCGTATAAGCGGGAACGCATAATGGATCTGCCCAAAACACATCAAAACAACTGGTCAGAAAATGCGCTGGTGGCTCTGGCTTTTGCCATTCCCTGTGCTAAAAAACTGATTCCTCTGGTAATTGGTATCGTATTCATTGTCGCCATCACCCGAACCATACGACTCAAGAAACTTCAAACACCGCAGCGGATAAGCCTTCCGCTTGGCCTGCTGATTCTCTATGCGTTGTTGATTGGAGGCCTTTGCTATACCGATGAACCGGAGAGAGGATTGATGGAACTAGAAATAAAACTTTCATTTTTAATTTTCCCGCTGCTGTCATGGTTGCTTCCTAACATCGGTTTGGAATCATTCCGAAAAATATCCTATTCGTTTGTGCTCGGTTGTCTAGCCTTTTTGATCGTGACCGTCACCCGAGCAGCCTTCATCAGTTTTCAGGCGCATGACCTATACTTCATGAGTTATGAAAATCTGAGTTGGTATATTCACCCCACCTATGCCGCGCTCTATCAGAGCTTCGGTATCTATCTGCTCGCGGATGCAGCGCTTGAAAAGAAATATCTACTGAACAAACCGCGCTTGCATGCTATCGCAATGGCGTGCATGCTTATCTTCATTGGGCTGCTTGCATCTAAGGCGGGATTAATCGGCGCCATCATCGCTATAGCGCTATGCTCATGGAAGGCATTTCAAAAACGAATTGCATTCGGAAAAATCATGATTGGTGCTATTGCGGCAACGACCATCGTGATAGCAACCACTGCTTTTTTACCGCAATCGGCCCATCGAGTGCAAATGGCTATGCAAGATCTGCATGTTTCCGAAAATCAAACAGCAGCAACATCAGCAACCGGAGATACAGAGGTACACACCGTTTCGCTTTCAAGCACTCAACTTCGCTTGGTTACCTGGCAAGCATCTTGGCACGTGTTGCTGGCTCATCCGTTTGGAGCTGGCACCGGTGGCGTGCAAAAAAAACTGGATAATCTTTACCTCATGGAGGGTGAAACGTTCGCAGAAGAGCATCATTTGAACTCACACAATCAATTTCTGCAAACCGGCGCTGAGCATGGCTGGCCAGGATTAGCCGTGCTCATACTTCTGCTGTTTGCGCTGGTTCGCTTTGTTTCAATAAGCACTGGACTGCACGTAGCGCAGGTATTTGCCTTACTGTGCGGAATGAACTTTCTCTTTGAGTCGTTTCTGGAAGTTCAGGCCGGAATTGTATTCTTCAGCTTTTGGCTTTTGATATTCGCCAAAATCAAACGCGGTTTTTAGTCTCAGTTGTTTGCATCGGCCAGACGTGAAGTTTGCGAAGCATGCGTCGCATGATACTCCTTGACTGCCTTAACAAATGAAACAAACAACGGATGCGGATTCATCACCGTGCTTTTGTACTCAGGATGGAATTGTGCTGCGAGGAAGTATGGATGATCTGGCAGTTCGATAATTTCAACCAATCCACTGTCAGGGTTAATACCCGTGCACTTCATTCCTGCAGCTTCAAATTGCGTTTTGTATTCGTTATTGAATTCGAAACGGTGACGGTGACGCTCTTCAATACGCTCAACTCCGCCATACGCTTCACTTGCCTTGCTTCCGGCCAAC
>JBILIX010000155.1:0-5432 GCA_044368835.1 Flavobacteriales bacterium
TGTGGTGTTGTATCGTGCTATTTCAACCCCTTTTGAGGCGAGAAGCTGTTCTGTTTCTATGGTGGTTCCAAACGCCGGAATAATTACCACATCATCCGAATGGATGTCATCCCAAGAATGAAGTTGTTTGCCTTCGGTATCCAATATGAACTTCAATCCTCGGCCCTCCAGATCTTCATTAACTGCTGGGTTGTGTATCATCTGACTCAGCAGGAATAGGCGTTTGCCCGGGTTTTCCCGTATGGCTTTGTAGGAGCGCTCGATGGCGTTTTCTACACCATAACAAAATCCGAAGTGTCGTGGGAAAATGAAGGTGATGTTCCCCAATGAAAGCTCTCCGGGGGAGAAATCCTGCTTTCGCGGGTCTAAGTCCTTTCGACGGTTTTTTATTTCTCCAATAATGGCCGACCGGTAGTGTTCAGGAATGTCGAATTTTTTCACCTTGCTGTTTTATTTGTCATCAACGATTGAACGTACGATTCCATCTTGTCTTTTTTGGATGCTTTTACTATCGGTTGCAATGCCTTGATTTTTTTTAAGTCTTCGTCCGCACGTATCATGTATGCAACGCATTCAAAACCACTTACCGCGGCCTGTAGTTCATTGCAAGGATTGTTTTTTGCAAGCTTACATGCCGCTACGCCGTGTATATACGGGAATAGCAAATCCGGGTAGTCTATGTAAAAAGGTAGTTTGTCGGAGTCAATTTCAATCTTGATTCGCGGGCTCCCGCAGATCCATTCCATCACGAACAAGTTAGCCTTTCCGCGGATGGCTATTTCTTCATTCAACGGTGTTGTGGTGAGCCACTGAAGCGTGCGAAGCACCAAATCCTCATCTCGCTTAAAATCGCGCGTGGTGTGCCATTCATATTTTTCGGGTAGCTTGGGACACTCTCTGCTTTGCGCCGCCATCAGGCCAGATACAAAACTGATGATGCAGAAAAGGCCGAAGCTTAATCTCATGTTCAGAGATTGTATTCTGTTTCTGAAAAGAGGATTCCCAATTCTTCCAATTCTTGCAATACAGGCTCGTATATGGAGGAGTTGGTTGGCAATTGAACTCCGCTTAATTGCCAATTGCCCGATAAAATATGTTTCGCTGCTATTGCTATTGGTAAACCGACTGTTTTCGACATTGCAGTATGAACCGGGTCGTCGCCGTAAGATACCAGTTTGGATTGAAGCTCCTTGGTTTGTCCGTTGAGGTGATAGCGGAAACGGTGCCACATAACAATCATATCCTTATCATCGGCGCCGAGAACCCAACGTTTTTCTATAAGATGCTGCAACGCCTGCGCTGGGCTTCCTTTTTCCAATCCAATTGGATTTTTCTCGAAAATTCCCAGCCATGTTAGTTTTTCAATGATTTCATCACTCACATTCAAATAGGCTTGCAAGCGCTCTTCAATGGCTCCCTGTCCTTCTGGCAGAAAGGAATTCGTAAGCGTTTCCCAATTCGAATTTTTGCTGAAGCTCATTTGGAAGGAGTCGTCGGTCAAACCCAGTTGAACAAGGGCATTCCAAGCCGAGCAGTAACCGGCTTTTCGCAATGTGCCACGATACAGTGTTGGTATGTTTTCAAGGTTGTACAGGCTCAGGTATTTAAGGGAGTCGCGATTACCATAACCTTCAAATTGGCCATCTGTTCCGAGATCTACCGTCGTTATTCGTTCGAATAGTCGCTGGTAGGGTATGCATTTTACTCCGCCATTCTCCCTATAACGCGCCGTTCCGCCGTAGCCGGCCAGTATAACATTGCGGGGGTTCCAGGTTATCTTGTAGTGCCATGGATTGTTATCGCTTACCGGCGCAATAAGTCCGCCGGTGAACGATTCAAATGATTCCAGTGTAGCGCCCTCAGATTTCAGACGGTCAATGATCTTCATGGCCGACATGTGGTCGATGCCCGGATCAACTCCCATCTCATTCAGGATAACAATTCCTTTTTCTTTGGCCTGACCATCCAGTTGCCACATTTCATCCGGTATATAACTAGGGGTAATTACGTTTTTACCGAAGTGGATGCAGTCTTTGGCAACCTCCATGTGCATAAAGGCGGGAAGCATAGAGATAACAAGGTCTGAGCGTTCAATTTCGCTTCGTCGTTGTGTAACGTTCGAGGCATCCAACTGAAATGCCTCGCCATGTGTTGAGTCTCCGATTTTTGCCGATGCAAACGAAACATCCATGTCACCCACGCGGAGGTGCCAGTCAAGCAGAGCTGCATGTTCTAACAGGTATTTTATCAAGTTAGCACTGCTGCGTCCTGCGCCAATAATGAGTATGTTCTTCATAAACTTGTCAGAGGTCAAAATTAGCGGTCTTTTATCGATTGGCCGAATTGAATTGAGTATTTTTGGCACGGCCTTCGCCAAGCGCGAAAAATCACGAAACAATTCATTAAATCAAATTATGAAACACGTATTTACGATTCTTTTAAGCACACTGGCTTGTGTTCAATTATCAGCACAAGCATCTGCGGTAGTTTTTTCTGAGGCGGGTGAGAAGTTTACCGTCTATTTAAATGGTGAAAAGAAAAACAGCGCTCCTCAGCCAAATGTTAAAATTCAAGGGCTAACGTCCGATTTTTATCAAGCGCGTATTGACTTCGAAGATGCAATGCTGCTCGATTTTTCGGAGGGCAATTTTGCTGTCCAGCGTGGATCGGAGGTCACCTACGTTGTGAAGAGAAACAAGAAAGGCGAGTTTGTTCTACGCTACTACGGCCAAACAGATGGCGTTGTTGAAGAGGTTGCAAAAGAATCTAATGCTGAAGTGAAGTCTTTTGCTGAGGTTGACGACACGGAGCATCATTCGGAGGATGTGCAGATAAACCAAACGATTTCCATTCAGGAGCAACCGGTTGCTAAAACTACGGTTACTCAAACCACCACCACTACCACCAAAGCACAGCCAACGAAGGCTGCTCCTGCAACCGGAGGCAATGTGTCGATGGGAATCAATGTGGACGGTGTGAACATGGGAATCAGCATCAATGCATCTGAAATGGGTGGCTCAATGGATATGAACATGGATGTTGAAGAAACCCAGCACACTACGATAACAACGACAACTACTACAACAACTTCGCAGCCCGAACCTGCCCCGAAGCCTGCCCCGAAGCCTGCAGCAAAACCGGCTCCAGCACCAGCACCAGCACCAGCTCCTGTTGCTGCTCCTGCAAAACCTACGGGTCGTTGTGCAAGCTCCATGGCACCTGCTTCTTTTACCAAGGCCAAGGATAATATCTCTTCAAGCAGCTTCGAAGATTCTAAGATGACAGTGGCAAAGCAAGTTACCAAGGCCAATTGTCTAACGGCTGCTCAGGTAGCTGAGGTAATGGGCCTTTTCAGTTTTGAAGACAGCAAATTGCAATACGCAAAGTATGCCTACGACTTCTGCTTTAACCAAGGTGATTACTACGAGGTGAACACAGCCTTCACATTTGAGTCCAGCATCGAAGATTTGAATCAATACTTGGAGTCTAAGTAATTCATAAACCGGGTTTTTACTGATGAAACGCTTCCTATTCATAGTGCTTGCTATGGTCATGTTAGTTGCTGCTTCTTGCCACAGCAGCAAGCATTATTTTAAGGTGGGCGTAAAGCAGGAAAACGGTGGTTTGCTTAATGAGGCAGCTGAGAGTTATTACATCGCTCTTCAGCGCAATCGAACCAATGTGAATGCACAAATTGGCATGAAGCGAACCGGGCAATTGGTGTTGAACAATTTGCTCAATGATTTCGCGAAACAGAAGAATTTTGGTGATCATAAATCGGCTGTATACGCATTTCAGCAGGCACGAACCTATCGTGATCGAATTCAAAGTGTAGGCGTTTCTTTATTGCTTTCCGATTTCTATGAAAAGGACTACCAGGATTGCAAGAACATCTATCTGAAAAACCTATACGATGAAGGGAATGCACTTCTCCTTGAGAAGAAATTTGCCGAGGCTGAGAAGAGGTTTAATGAAATTAATCAGATTGATCCTACCTACAAGGATGCCGGTGACTTGAGCGATGTAGCTTATCTGGAGCCGCTGTATCAGCAGGGAAAAGCTGCTATGTCGTTGGAACATTTTCGTGAGGCGCAAGGCCTTTTTCAAAAGGTAATTGATCGTAGAAGTTCATACAAGGACGCTGTAGCGATGAGTCGGGAATGCATCGAAAAGGGAAGGTTCACCATTGCCCTTGTAGACTTTAAGAACGCAAGTAATTCTCCCGGCATGGAGGCAAAAATGGCGGCTTATACTCTTGATGCGCTTACATCCAGTCAAGACCCTTTCTTGAACGTTGTGGATAGAGACAACCTCCAGAATATCATCAACGAGCAGCATTTGCAAATGACCGGTATTATTGATGAAAATACCGCCGTTTCTGTTGGTGAGTTGGTGGGAGCTAAAGCAATTCTGACGGGCACTGTGCTGAGTTACTCGGAAAAGAAGGGCACCTTACGAAGCAAACAGCGGGAAGGATATACCACCTACCAGGAGCGAGTGCTGAATCGAACCGATGGTAAGTACTACATGCAAACGTTGTATAGGCCTTGCACCTACACGGAATACTACAATTCAAATTCATGTACTGTTTCCTTCCAATACAAATTGACGAATATTAAAACAGGCGAGATTATCGCCACGGAAATTATTGAGAAGACGCTCAATGATGAAGTTATTTATGGTCGTTTTGATGGGGATGTGAACACACTTTGGCCGGCCGGGCAAGGAGCTCCCAACATGAATCAAAATGATCGCCGAGCATTATTGGCAATGATGAGCGCTCGTCAAGATGTAAAGTCATCAAGTGAATTGAGCAACGCATTACTCGGTCAGCTTTCAACTCAAATGTCAACTGCAATTGATGTGGCAGTAAAGGAGATAGTAAAATGAAATTGAGCAGGCTTTTAATAATTCTCATAGTAGCGCTAATGGCTGCCTGCAAAGGCAAAAAGGATACTGCTGCAGCAGGCCAACAAGCCACTATTGAAATGCCTCCACCGGAATGGGTTGGCAATCGTCCGCATTCTTCCGTGCATTACATCGGTGTCGGATCGTGCAGTAAGTTAAATCGCCCCTACGATTATCAAACCATTGCTAAGAAGAATGCACTTAATGACCTGGCTTCGGAAATTAGTGTACGTGTGCAAGGGCAAACATTTCTCAATTCGTTGGAAGTGAATAAAAGTTTCAGCGAGGAATTTATTTCGAACGTATCCACTTCCACGGATGCGAAAATTGACGAGTATGAAATTGCAGGAACCTGGGAAAACAAAAACGAGTTCTGGGTTTTTTATCGCCTCGATAAGGCGCAATATCAAGCGCAGAAAATGGCGAAGAAATCGGCGGCACTAAATCTATCCAATGACTTTTACCAAAAGGGGATTGCGGCAGAGCAAAATGCTAACGTTGCGGCGGCATTCGACCTTTATATG
>JBILIX010000008.1:0-18008 GCA_044368835.1 Flavobacteriales bacterium
AATCGCCGAACGGAAATTCGGTTGAAACGCCGCAATGGTCTCGCGTTGACAGCGCATTAGGTGTTATGTAACGGCTATGATGCCAATCAATAACAATATTGATTTACATCACACCTCCTGTATATTCATACCTTGTGATTTGTAAGTGATATGCCACTTACCAATCACGTGATTATGAATCCTCCCGTTTCTACCTTGTTAGATGCAGCAATCAGCCCCGAATTGGAGCGCAGACGTCTGCAAGCTCTTTACTCGCTTGAGCTCATGGATACTCCTTCGGATGAAATGTATGACGAGATTACGCGAATGGCGGCTTCTCTTATCAATGCCAAAGCAGCCTTTATAACCTTCATAGATGAGGACCGGGTTTGGTTTAAGTCGAACATAGGCGCAACTCGAAATCAGGTGAATCGATGTGACTCGTTTTGTCAATTTACGATTGCGGGCAAAGAATTACTGGAGATTGAAGATACGTTGGAAAGCGAACAATTCAAGGTTAACCCTTTTGTGGTGGGCGAACCACATTGGCGCTACTATGCAGGTGTGCCACTTCAAATGGATGATGGTGTAAATGTGGGAACCTTGTGTTTGTTGGATACCAAGCCTTTCAAAATGACGAAGCTACAGGCCGAAACGCTGTCATTTTTGGCAAAGACTACGGTGCATTTGATGAAGATGCGCAAGAGTTTCCACGATTTGAACTCATCGCAGCATTTGTTGAAGGTGTTGCAGGAAATCAATGAAGATTTTATACGTTCTCCGGACAGCAAGCGGGATTTGTTCAATAAGATGCTTGATTACGTGTTGCAGGTAACAGGAAGCGAATATGGTTTTATTGGTGAAGTATTCATGAATGACGGAGCAACCGCTCTCAGGACCTATGCGATAACGGACATATCATGGAATGATGAAACACGTGAGCTGTATAAGAAGCATCAAGAGAATGGAATGCTATTTACGAACCACAATACGTTGTTTGGGTACACGTTGAAAACAGGCGAATCGGTCATCAGCAACGAACCGGCAACTGACCCACGGAAAGGAGGCACACCGCATGGGCATCCGCCGCTTAAGTGCTATTTGGGCTTGGCAATTCGCGATAGCAAGAATAATCTCATTGGTATGATGGGCCTAGCGAATAGGAAGACTGGATACAATGAAACGGATGAAGCGTTTCTGCAACCCTTCCTTTCAACATGTGGCACCATGATAATTGCATTGAGAACGTTGCAGGATAGGGCCAAGGTGGAGGAGGAGAATAAGATCATCTATCAGAAACTTCAGAAGGCCCAAGCGGCAGCAAAACTCGGCAGTTGGGAGTATGACATTAAGACCAATGAAGTGAAGTGGTCCGATGAGCTATATAGCATTTACGAATTACCCATTGAAGGTCCGGTTCTTAATTACAAGGCTTATCACGATAGATTGCACCCCGACGATATTCAACGGAACGATGCTATTGCTGTTGCAGCGATTAAAAGTAGTCAGGAGTTTTCATTTGAAGAGCGGTTGTTGTTTGCGGAGGGCAGAACCAAAATTGTGTTGGTGAATGGATACCCCGTTTTGGACGGCCAGAATGAGTTGATTGGGATTCAAGGTACTACTCAAGATATCACTACATACAAGCGTCAGGAGGAAGAGGTACAACGCTTTTTCAATTTGGCGGTCGACTTGTTTTGCATTGCTTCGCGGGAAGGTTTTTTAATGCGCACCAGCAGGTCGTTTACAAGCACACTCGGCTACAGCGAATCGGAGTTGAAGGCAATTCCTTTTATTGAGCTCGTTCACCCTGAAGACAGAAAGCGGACCATTGATGAGATTGACTTTATTCTCCGTGGCGGAACTTCACGCAATTTCGAAAATCGCTATCGGAAGAAAACGGGTGAGTTTGTCACGCTCAGTTGGGTTGCAACTTTTGACGCTGAGTCGCAATTGATTTATGCGGCAGCGAAGGATGTTACAGACAAAATCCTGTTGGAGAGAAATTTATTGGAAAGTCAAATTGAAGCTGAGAAATCGAAGGCGAAGGATATTTTCTTGGCCAACATGAGCCATGAGATTCGTACACCTCTCAATGCCATAATTGGCTTTAACGATATACTCAGTCAAACCGCACTCACAGAGGAACAGCGTAAGAATGTCGATTTTATCGGCAATGCATCCAAGAAGTTGAGCGTACTCATTAACGATATCCTCGACATTTCGAAACTCGAAAACGGTAAGCTGGATTTGGAACATGCCCCATTCAGGTTAGAAGAGACAGCTAAGCAAGTTGTCCAGATGTATTCGGCCATAGCAAAATCGAAGGGCGTTAAGTTGCTGTTCAGCTTTGATCAGGAAATTCCGGAAGTGATCATTGGCGATGAAACCCGCTTGTCCCAGATTTTGTTGAACTTGATTTCGAATGCAATCAAGTTCACAGAGAAGGGGAGTGTGGAACTGCGCATTCTTGAGACGCAAAGAACAAGCAATACGGCTTCTGTCTTTTTTGAAGTGAGAGACACGGGAATTGGCATCGATAAGGAAAAGCAACAGCTCATTTTTGAAAGGTTCACGCAAGCGGAAAGTTATACCACTCGGGTATACGGCGGAACCGGCTTGGGTTTGAATATTGTGCGTTCGCTGGTGGGGCTGCATCATGGAGTACTTCAGGTCGAAAGCCAACCGGGTCTAGGTTCTAAGTTCAGTTTTACACTAGAATATCCCATTGCCACAGAGCAGGAAAAAAAGTTGTTGGAAGGGCCTGTCATGGAGAGCGCATTGAATCGTTTGGCTGATATGTCTATTTTACTCGTTGAGGATAATGAGCATAACCAAATTCTAGCAGAGACTTATTTGCTGAAACATAAGGCGGAAGTTGATATAGCGAGCAATGGTAAAATAGCGTTAGAAATGCTGAAGAAGAAGACGTACCATGCTATCTTAATGGATATTCAAATGCCTATCATGGATGGTATTTCTACCACGCAAGTGTTGCGAAATGATTTGAAAATTGAAACACCCATTATTGCCTGTTCGGCCCACGCCATGGCGAGCGAGCGAATGAAATGTAAGGAGGCAGGTATGAACGAGTACATTTCGAAGCCTTACACCGAGGAATCCTTAATCAGTGTGCTGGCGAAATTCAAAACGACAAGCGCTAAGAAGGTTAATGTCTTAAAGGATGACTTTCCTGCAGTGATTAAAGCACTTGAGCAGAATATTAGTAAGACATACTCCGATAAGATTGTGGGAATATTCAGAGAGCGCCTACCGAATGAGATTCAGTTACTGGAACAGGCGGTTGATGAACGTGACTTTAAACTTATGGAAGAACGGGCGCATTACCAAGCCGGTTCGATGTCGAGCTTACACTTTAAACAAGGATATCAGATTTCATATGCGGCTGAACGCGCTGCGGTTGAGGGCGACACTGTAAGGGCCAACGAGGCAGTTGGTAAGTTGATTGTCTATTTGCGTGAATTGCTTGCTTATCTGAACTCGGCGGTGAATTAAAGTCTGTGCTACGGAATTGGGAAAGCACCTTTTTCCGTAATTTGCGAGACTCATTTATCATCCATGCGAAACCTCCTCATTGTCTGTGTGATAGCCATTGGCTTTTCATTATTGTTTTCATGTAAGAAAACTCCCGATTATGTTGCAGTGCCATATGATTGTGCCTGTGGAAGTTTGTCGTGGCAAGGAGAAGAGTACCCGCTTTTGGGGACCACCTATATCCTTACCGATTCAACGAACAATCGATCACGTCGTTATTATATCACAACGGATGTTTCGCTAGAGGGAGAAACAAATACCCATGGATTGAGCGCGTGGATAGAAATTCCGGATATTGGAAATGGAGGGAATTTCGCGATCGATGCACAAAGTGGGGAAAGTGATTTTCAGGCTTGGGTCGATGAGTTTAATCCCAATGATCCAACCGATACGTTGCGACAGTATATTCCGGTAAACGCAGTGGTTCAGGTTGGAGCTGCTCCGGTTTCAGGAGGAATTGAAACAGTCAATTTTCAGTTCACTTTAAACCAACTCGAAGAAGGAGAGCCGTTGCCAGGGGATATTAATTTGTCCGGAAATTTTACGGTAACTATCGCTCCGTGAGTAACCTATTCTACTCATCCCCGTTTAACTCCAACGAAGTATGAGATTTTTACAAATTTTCCTTTCTATTGTTGGATTGGCTGCAATGCTGGCCTTTCAGGATGTGCCTACCGAACGTCGTGTGATGCGCAAGCATTCCAATGGCAAGGAGCATGTGGTCCTTTATTTTGAAAAAGAGACCGGCTATCTCATCAAGGAAGAAGTTTTTTTCTCCGACGGAAAACTTAGCTGGGCGGGCAATTACAAACGCAATGTGGAGCACGGCCTTTGGCAGTTCTACCACCCGAATGGAAAGTTGAAGACCTCCGAAACCTACAACAACGGCAAGGAAAATGGTGTTTCAACCCACTATTCCGAAACCGGTAAGAAAATCAAGGAAGAGCAATGGCGCAACGGTAAGTTGGTCAAGGAAATGAAGTTCTAGTTATTCCACTCTAACTACCCGGTTTTCGGCAATCACGAAAACGATATCACCCTTTTTTGGACGTACGGTAAAGGACCCGGTAAATTCTCCGAATGCAGGAAGTATTCCTAGCGCCTGGCCAAACCAAAAACAAGGCAAACGCAGGCTTTGATTTGCCGACCCTTGCATGCGAACTGCGGGGTGTATATGTCCGCTAATGGTATACGCATCTTGGAAAACATCCGTGGGAGGTTCGTGTGTGAATCGGACGCCATCGAGGGTCAGTTCATCATACACTGAAAAGCCAAGTTGCTCATAGGCCGACTGCATCTCTATTTCATGATTGCCCTTCACAAGCAGGTATTCGATGTTGGGAAAATGCGCCAGGCAATCGGTGAGCTCAGCCCACTCGCTATTCAATCGGCTGTGAAAAAGATCGCCTAGGAAAAGTAGCTTTCTCGGATTGAACTGTTCTATCAGAATTACAAGGTTCCACAGGTTGGAGCTGTTTACCGCTTTGGGTATTGGTATTCCTGCGTTTCTGAAGTGTTCACCCTTGCCAATATGCACATCGGCGCAAATAAGAACATCGTGTTTTGCCCACCACAACGCACGAAGCGGGTGCAGCTCGAAATGGTGTTCGCGAATTTGAACCGAGGTGGTAATCATGGACAAAAAAAAATCGCCTTGAGGCGATTTCTTTGTGGGAGCAACAGGGTTCGAACCTGTGACCCTCTGCTTGTAAGGCAGATGCTCTGAACCAGCTGAGCTATGCTCCCATTCCGTTTAACGGGGCGCAAATATACACCTACATTTTAAAAGCGCAAATTTTTTTTATACGCTTTCCCATCGGTGTGTTTTATCATTCAAAATCAGGGTATAGCAAATAGATTCTGCGTTTTTCCTTGTATTGATCAAGCTTTATCTGCCACGATTCACGGATTTCAGTTTCATTTTTTCCGGCTATCACCATCTCCCTTAGGCTCTGAGTTCCGCATAGTTTATCGAAGAACCCATTGGAATGAAAAAAGGTCGATTTATCGGGCCATGCGTTATACATCTTCAATAGCCAGCTTAGTTCGAGCTGCGCGTAGCGTCCCGTTTCTGCGGTTGAAGCGCCTCGAAGATCTAATCCGGTGCAACGTTTGTTTTCGAACGGTGGGTCCATGGCCACGCCCGGAATGTCGACGGGCGTAAATGCAAAGGTGCCTGCGCTACATTCCGGAAAACCAATTACCTGGAAGGGGTAGGGTGTTCCGCGTCCAACACTCACTTCAGTGCCTTCAAACCAACAAAGCGAAGGGTAAAGAGCAATTGCGCGGTCGTTGGGTAAATTGGGAGAAGGGCGAACGGGGAGCGAGTAAAACATGGAGTGCGAGTAACCTTTACACGGTATAACGGTGAGATGAGGTTTCTGGTTAATCCAACTTTCCCCTAGAATCATGTTGGACAATTCACCCACGGTAAGCCCATGCACAATGGGGATGGGGTGCATGCCTACAAACGAGGCGTATTTTTCTTCTCGCACCGGCCCATCTACATAGTGACCATTGGGGTTGGGTCTGTCGAGCACGATCACTTCTTTATTCGATTCTCCGGCCGCTTCCAGTATGTAATGCAGAGTTGATATATAGGTGTAGAAACGCGCTCCGACATCTTGGATGTCGAAAACGAGTACATCGGTCTTGGCCAACATTTCCATGGTTGGCTTTTTGGTTTTCCCATACAGCGACAACACCGGAATACCGGTTTTCGGGTCTTTGCCGTCATGTACATGCTCGCCTGCACCTGCTTCGCCACGGAAGCCGTGCTCCGGTGCGAAAACCGTGGTGATGTTAACACCCATGCTCAACAGGGTATCTACCAAATGGGTTTGGCCTATGCGAGAGGTTTGGTTGGCAACGACGCCAACTCGTTTGCCTTTTAGCAGCTCCAGATAACGTTCTGTTTGGTCTGCACCTGTGAGCAGTGTAGTGATTGCCTGCGTTTCGGTTGCAGCAGTTTGACTATGGCATGCAAGAAATGCAGAGAAGAGAAGGGAAAGTAGGACGTGCTTCATGTGTTGGTGTGTGAAAATCGACAGGAATCGCCCTGTAAGTTGAGCAGCATACAATTACTTTTACGCCAAACAACGTGGAAATCCATTTTAAGTGCGCATTGCTTCTTTTATAGCCCAACGAATTCGCCGTGCCGAAGACAAAACGCGCATTTCGCGACCTATAGTGCGTATTGCAACTGCGGGTATTGCCGTGGGTATGGCCTTAATGCTGCTGAGTCTTGCCATTGTAAGTGGCTTTCAGGAACAAATTCGCAACAAGGTAATTGGGTTTGGTGCGCACTTTCAAGTAACCGGCATTGAACGCAATTACTCTCGTGATTCGCAACGCTTGTTGTACAACGACGAGGTATATCAGCGGCTCAAGACCGCACCCGGTGTAAAGCAAGTGCAGGTATACGCTACCAAACCCGGAATCATTGAGTCGGACGAATCCATGCAAGGTGTAATTGTGAAGGGTGTTTCTTCCGATTATGATTGGACTTTCATAAGCGATGCCTTAAAAGAGGGAAGGGTGCTCGAACCCGGCGATTCCATATCGCGCATTGTTATTTCACGGTACATTTCTGATCGTATGAAGCTGCGCCTGGGCGACAAGGCGCGCATGATGTTTTTTGATACGCAAGGCGATAATCACAGGCAACGAAGCTTTCGCGTTTGCGGAATTTTTGACACGGGTTTGGAGGATTTTGATAAACAATTGGTTTTTGCTGATTTGAAGGATGTCCAAAAACTATACGGCTGGGGACTGCGGGTTGGAATCACCGCTGATAGTGTGGCGGTGAATGATTCTGTTTCTGTGTATGCACTTGCTTCAGGCGGTGATGGTGAAATCAATTTCGATTGGGGTAACGCTGCGTGGAAGGGGCCTGGGCCGCATCGCATGCCAATTCATGGCGACACAACCTTGCGATTGGTTGTTACTGATTTGTCGGAAACCAAACAGGCAACCGCAGAAGTTAACTGGCGCACCAAGTCGTCTGTTTCAGGCGGTTATGATGTGCAAACGGAGATTCGTAATTCTGATTCGGATTACATTGGAGGATATGAAGTGAATATCGATAAGTACGAGGATTTGCGGGAAAGCCAGGAGGCTCTGCAAGCAATTGTGACTTCACACTTTTTGCAGGCTCAGAAAATTACCGATCGCAATCATGATATTTTCGCTTGGCTGGAGATGCTGGATATCAACGTAGCGATTATCATTTTGCTGATGGTTGTTGTTTCCATTATAAACATGACATCGGCATTGTTGATTATCATTCTTGAACGACAAGCAATGATTGGAGTGCTGAAGGCGATGGGAATTTCGGACGGGTCGGTAATGCGCATTTTTGTGCAGAACGCAGGCTGGATTATCGGCAAAGGATTGCTAATAGGAAACGCCATTGGTATTGGAATAGCTTTCGCGCAATGGAAGTGGCACGTGATATCGCTCGACCCTAAAAACTACTACATCGATACCGTGCCTGTTAAATTTGATTTTATGCAGATGCTGTTGCTCGATGCAGGAACGTTGTGCGTCTGCGTTTTGGCCATGATTATTCCCGCTCTGTATGTGCTGAAGATTTCACCCATACGAGCGATACGATTCAGTTGATAATAGAAATACGAAATACAATTCCCGAACTTCAAACATGAACTATCACGAAAATATATTGAGCACAATCGGTAACACACCGCTTGTTAAAATCAATCGCATCACTGCTGAAATTCCTGCGCTGGTGCTAGCGAAAATTGAATCGACTAATCCCGGAAATAGTATTAAGGACCGGATGGCTCTCAAGATGATTGAAGATGCTGAACGTTCGGGTAAACTAAAGCCCGGCAGCACAATCATTGAAGGAACGAGCGGTAATACGGGTATGGGCCTGGCCATTGCGTCTGTGATTAAAGGTTATAAGTGCATTTTCACTTCTACCGATAAACAGTCGAAGGAAAAGTTTGATGCCTTGCGGGCATTCGGCGCAGAAGTTATTGTGTGTCCTACCAATGTGGATCCGGAAGATGCTCGCTCTTACTACAGCGTTTCAAGCCGCTTGGTGAATGAGGTGCCAAATTCATGGAAGGCAAATCAGTACGATAATCCGAGTAATGCCCAAGCACACTATGAAACTACGGGTCCTGAAATTTGGGAACAGACCGAGGGTAAAATCACGCACCTCGTAGTAGGTGTTGGCACCGGTGGCACAATCAGCGGAGTTGCGCGATACCTCAAGGAAAAAAACCCAAACATTCAAATTCTCGGCATTGATACCTATGGCTCGGTGTTCAAGAAGCTCAAGGAAACGGGCATTTTCGACAAGAACGAAATCTATCCGTATATCACCGAAGGTATCGGCGAAGACTTCGTTCCTGAAAATGTCGATTTAAACCTCATCGACTATTTTGAAAAGGTAACCGATAAGGATGCGGCTGTCATGACACGTCGCATCGCACGCGAAGAGGCAATTTTCGCAGGTAACAGCGCAGGCAGTGCTATGGCCGGCCTCATGCAAATGAAGGATCGTTTCAAAGCAGGTGATGTGGTGGTTGTGATTTTTCACGACCATGGTACGCGTTACCTCGGAAAAATGTACAACGATGAGTGGATGCGCGATCGTGGGTTTTTGAAGGAAGAAAAGAAAAGTGCCCGCGATCTAATTTCGACGCACATGGATAAACCGCTCGTTACAATTGGTAGCGGTGAATTGGTGGGGCACGCCATCGATAAAATGAAGAAGTTTGGAATCTCCCAGATACCGGTCGTTAAGGATGATCGCTTTGCCGGATTTGTAGATGAAATACGCTTGTATCAGAGTATGGTCGATAATCCGGCCAATGTCAATACGAAGATTGAAGAGCTGATGGGCCCTGAATTACCAATCGTTTCTGAGGATGATTCAATTGATTCTGTCTCGAAACTCATTAGTAAGGAGGTGCCTGCAATACTGGTGAAATTGCACAGTGGCAAGTACCACATCATTACCAAATACGATATCATTCAAAGCCTTTCCTAATCAGAACGAGAAGGAAGCTGTGAGTTTAATGGCGATGTTATCTTTTGCACTTTCAAGTGCTTGTTCTCCGTATCGGTAGTATACGCCTATGCCAATGCCGCTTACACCAGACACGAATAAATTATCGAGTTGAACGCCACTTTCCAGAAAGGCTTTATTCGCTTGGGATGATTGGATCGTATGGCTCGATGCATTTCTGAAATCCCCCCAGAGCATACTGTGAGCAACCACCAGTTGAGGTTTGAATTTTCCCTTGAAAAGCGAAAACGACCGAAACGCGTGTCGAAGATGAAACGCGGTATACCGAGAGTGCATAAACTCGTTGACACGCATAGTTTGAAATGATCCCGGGGCTACAACGGTAAACTTCTCATACGTACCTTCTGCATTGTACAGCAAGGAGAGGGGAACGTTTTCCTTGCAAGCACCGCCAAGAGCCGTCACACTTAGTTTTCCGGCATTCAGAAAATTGAACGTCTTATCGATGCGGGCATCGAAGCGGTTATATGCATATTCACCCATCCATGCTCCGGTGAGACCTCTGGTGTATTGAAAATGGATGACCGGAAAACGGCCGCCCAAACGAATTTCGCGGGTGTTGGTTCGCATCAGTTTTTCACCCGGAGCATACCGCAGTAATACTCCGGCTTCGGTTACGCGATAGTTGCTATCGGTGAGTTGAACAGCTTCGGTTGTTAAGCGTTGAAAGGCATAACCTGTATAGGATTGGATGTACTGTGTGTTGAGGAATGCGGTTGCGGTGAGGTTGCCAATTAACCTGCCGTTCATACTGGCTTGTAGTTGCTCGCGTTTGTCCATGCGCGAAATGAAAAGACGATAAATGTTCCGATTGAGAAAACCTGCAGTCTCGCTCAGTTGAATCGAGTTTCCGCCCATTTCCATCACATCGTTGCGGTATTCCATTTTTATCCATGCATTTCTTTTTCGGTAGAGATGCACGAGCACATCACCACCGTACTTGATCGCATTGTCTTGGAAGCCGTATGCTACATATCCGCCGGTATTGAATTTTTCCGATATACGATGATTGGTGCGCAACCCCCCGCCCAATCGAAAGCCTTCGTAATTATTAAAGCTCATCAATTTCCGTAAGTCGAAATTCACGTAGCCCATCGATAATTGACCCGTAGTAAGTGCCTCAAAGGCCTTCAGTCTTCTGTCGAGATGATACTCTTTTCCGAGGCTGTCAATGACGTGGTAGGTTTTAAGCTCTTTCCCGGTGAGATCCTGGTCGCGGTATTTATTCCACAAGGACTCATCGGCCTGCTCTGCGCTTGGTAATACTTGCAATGTGACGGGGGTAAAATCCGAGGCTTTCATCGGCACATCGATACGAATGTTCTTGATGTAGGAACGACCTTCTCCTGTAAGTGGAAAACCTGCGGCAGACATGTTCTCGAACAGAATGCTCGAATTTAACTGAACAGGAAACCACTGCTTGTTGAAGAGGAAGGCGTATTGTTGTTGAATTTTGAATTGCATTTTTCCCTCTTGAATGGGTTCCGCAATTACTTGTTGAATAGCATAGCCGTTTGTGTTGATGTACAGACGGCCGTTCATAGATGGAAAGTTCTTGTTGGAACGTGGACGAAACGAAATGGCGAACACTGTGTCGTTGCCGATATACGTGGTGTCCATTAGTTCAAAGTAGTATTTGTTTATGGCGTTGTCGGCCAATGGGCTCATGTATTTGACGCCGAGCAACTCAACCGCATCACCGTAAAAGGAAAAAGATTGCAGTTGAGTGCCAAGTAAGAAAAGTTCCGTGTTTTTCAGTCCTGAAACGCGGTTGGCTAAGATTGTTTCCTCATTATGACCGGGTGGTAAGTGCTTGCGTTCGGTGATGCTTTCCATCATAAACAAGTGCTGTTGTTTGAAGAATTGAATGGCATCGCGTTTAATGGTGTCTAAGGATGACTGCAACGTATCACTCAGTAGAGTGGAGTCGATAGAGGCTCCGAAAATGAGTTTGTTGTAGCTGTTATAGGTGAAGGCATTGTTGCCCTCGGGATTGTTTTTTTTCTTGTTGTCTATGGCCAGTTGCATGATTCGTTCTGCAGGATTCGCCCCCGGACGTATCGTTATTTCACCTAAGAGGTTGGTTTCCTCTTGCATGGGAATGGTAGCCGGCACATCCGTATAGTGCTCGAAGCGCAATGACTGATAGCCGATCAAATTAATTTCTATCGAATTCGCCGAATCGGTGAGTGCCAATTCGAAATTACCGTCAATGTCGGAGTATACTCCATTTACGGTGCCTTGCTCAAGAATGGCCGCGAAAGGCAACGGCTGTCCCGATTGTTTATCAACTAGGTTTCCTTTCAACACTTGGCAGATGCATTGAGCACACAAGAAAACAAGTAGGATGGTAGTCGCAATTGATTTCACAGGATTCAAATATAGAGGCAATACAGCCTTTACTTTTGTCGCAATGCCGCGTGTAATAAACGAACTAAGAAGATATCTACCCTACTTATTTGCAGCGAAACTGTGGAATGCTGCATTGGTTTGGGCTTCGTTCTACACTTCACGACGTTGGCATCGCCGACACCCCGGTTTGCCGGTAAGTGTGAGCATTGAACCCACAACGGCTTGCAACTTGGGTTGCCCGGAATGCCCAAGCGGGTTGAAGATGTTTAGCCGAAAAACTGGCAACATCAAGGTGGATGATTTTTCCCGTTGGATCGACTCCATGGCTCACCATCTCATTCACCTGAACCTGTACTTTCAAGGCGAACCGTTTATTCATCCGGAATTTTTACGCCTCGTTGCACATGCCCATAGAAAACGAATCTTTACCAGCACCAGCACAAACGGACATTTTATTACGGAGGAGATTGCGCGTGAAACTGTTGCCTCCGGCCTCGATCAATTGATTATCTCCATGGATGGTGTTACGCAGGAAGTGTATGAGCAATATCGGGTGCATGGCAAGCTGGATAAGGTGCTGGAGGCAACGAAAATGTTGGTAGCGCAGAAGCGGGATATGCAATCGCAAACACCACATCTTGTCTTTCAGTTTTTGGTTGTAGCTCCGAATGAACATCAAATTGAAGATGTCATGAAGCTGGCCTCAGAGCTCGGTGTTGATGAGGTGCGTCTCAAGACCGCACAGGTGTATGACTATGTGAATGGAAATCCATTGTTGCCGCGTGATGAACGCTACAGTCGTTATGTAAGGAAAAGTGATGGTACCTATCGCGTAAAAAATGCTCTTGACAATCAATGTTGGCGCATGTGGAGTGGTTGTGTTATAACATGGGATGGAAGGGTGGTTCCCTGTTGTTTTGACAAGGATGCAACACACGCCTTGGGCAGTTTGCGGGATGCAACGATGCGTCAGGTTTGGAATAATAGTGCCTATCGCGAATTCAGAGCGGCGCTTTTGAAGTCGCGCGCCGATATTGATATCTGTGCTAATTGTTCGGAGGGCACACGCGTATGGACCGAAGCTTAATCATACAGTACTTGACAGGTTCAACTTTCTTTCTATCTTTCGCCTATGCAAGTGTTAGAGTTCCTCAAGGAATTGACCAACCCCGAGTCTATCATTCATCATGGAGGATTGCTGCTGTTGTTGATCGTTATTTTCGCTGAAAATGGTCTTGTTGTAGGATTCTTTTTGCCGGGTGATTCACTCATTTTTTTGGCAGGACTTATTTCGGGTACAAAGCCCGATTTGCTTGGCACCGATATTACCACGCTAACGATATCAATGTTTTTGGCTGCAGTAGCCGGTAGTTTGTTTGGTTATGTATTTGGGCGACGGGTAGGGCCTACTCTTTTTGAGCGCAAGGATTCGATAATCTTTAAAAGAAAATACCTGGATATCACACAATCATTTTATGCAAAGCATGGTGGAAAGACCCTGGTGATGGGTAGATTTCTTCCTATCATCCGAACGTTTGCGCCCATCATTGCGGGTGTTATTCGCGTGCCGGTGCCCACCTTCATGTTTTTCAATGTAGTGGGGGGTGCACTCTGGATTACATCGCTAAGCCTTATCGGATATTTTCTAGGCACGCAATTTCCTGCAATCGAAAATTATGTGGGGTATATCGTAATCGGCTTTATTGGCATCACAACCACGTTGCTTGTCCGCACGTACATCAAACAAAGGCGCGAAGTGAATGCACGCAAGAAGCAAGAAGCGGATGATGATGAGGCTCCGCTATTGATGCCTTGATGGCGCTAGAAACAACTGTTTATTACAGCGCTAATTAATGCCTGCTTATCGATACCTTTTGCCGAGGCTTGCTGCGGAATAATACTCGCTTCTGAAAAGCCCGGGGTCGTGTTTACTTCAATCACAAAAACATCTTTCCCGCGAATGATGTAGTCTACCCGAATCATTCCACGGCAATCGAGCGAGGTGTAAATCGCCTCTGAATGAGCTTGTACTTTTTTGTAAATCTCCTCTTCGATTCTAGCCGGTGTAATCTCTTCTGATTGCCCTTTGTATTTGGCTTCGAAATCAAAGAATTCTTTTTGCGATACAATTTCTGTAATTGGCAAGGCTGTGATGTTTCCCTCCCACTTTATGACACCGCATGTTACTTCAGTTCCTTGTATGAACTCTTCAATGATGATTTGATGGTCAACGCCAAGTGCAGTGTCGATGGCTTTATGAAGGTCTTCCATCACATTCACGCGTGATGTGCCTATACTGCTTCCTCCGCAGTTGGGTTTAACAAAGCAAGGCAACCCAACTTGATCTATTATTTGTTGTGTTGAATACGAGTCGGTTCTTCTCAGTGTAATACTCTTGGCGACATTGAAACCATACGTTCCCAATACGCGTGTAGTCATTTTTTTGTTGAACGTGAGCGCCATGTTCAACGTGTCGCCTGTTGTGGTTGGAATACCGAGCAATTCGAAATAGCCCTGTAAGATTCCGTTTTCACCGGGAGTGCCATGAATTATCATGAATACTCCGTCGAACGTGATTTCTGTTCCGTTCATTAAAACACTGAAGTTGCTCCGGTTCACGGGCGTATTGCCTTGTTCTGTGGCGGCATACCATTCGCTCTCGGTTACAACGATTTTGACCGGTTCGAACATGCTGCGATCGATGTTGTCCATAATCATTTGAGCACTTCGCATGCTTACTACCGATTCACCGCTGTATCCGCCGCATACCACGGCTACTTTCTTCTTCATATGTGTTGAATGTATAGTCCAAATTTCAGTGCTATTGGGCATGGTGCAATCGAATGCCTGGAGTGCGTTTGAACACTCCAAGGTTGATAGCAAGCAGTTTCCTTGTTATCATTGCCACAAACTAATTCGCATGATCACACAACGGTTTTTCACAATGGCTGCTGCGCTATTCATAGCCTTGCAGGGTGTTTCTCAAACAGCAGGAACGACCGGACCATACACCTTTACGATTGCAAAGGATAATGCTGCAGGTTCAATCGAAAATCAATGCCAGACGGGTACTTGCTGGAGTTTTGCGACAGTATCTTTTCTTGAGGCCGAGGTAATTCGAAAGGGCGGAAAGCCAATTGATTTGTCCGAAATGTTCAACGTGCGTATTACTTATCCGCTCAAGGCTGATGCTTTCGTGCGGTATCAAGGAAAGCAGCAGTTTGGTCCCGGCGGTTTGAGCCACGATGTATTGCGTGTTATTGGTGAATATGGCATAGTTCCTCAATCGGCCTACTCCGGCTTGAAAACGGGAGTGAGCGAGCACAACCACGGTGGTTTGGATGCATTGCTTGAGTCGACGGTTAAGACCGTGCTCGACAAGAAATTGAATGAAGAAGGATCAGCATGGAAAAATTCGGTGGAAGGAATTCTGGATGCTGAGATAGGACCAGTGCCAACTAGTTTTGAGTACAACGGAAAGAAATATACTCCCGCGCAGTTTCGCGATGAACTCAAAATAAACGCGCAGGACTACGTGAGCATTACTTCGTTTTCGCATCATCCATACTATTCCACCTTTGTGCTTGAGGTGCCCGACAATTGGGCGAAGGGTAGTTTTTATAATGTTCCCTTGCAAGATCTCGAGAGGATTACCGAGAATGCTATCGACAACGGATATACCATTGCATGGGACGCCGATGTAAGTGAAAAGGGCTTTTCATATTCACAGGGAGTAGCCATATTACCTGCAACCATGCCGAAAAAGGAGGAGTGGTGGACAACGATGCATCCCGAGCTTGCACCAACAGCGGCAACGCGACAGGCGGGTTTTGATCGTTTTGAAACGACCGATGATCACTTGATGCATATCACCGGCAAATCGAAAGATCAGCAAGGCAATACGTATTACATCACGAAGAATTCATGGGGCGCAACCAATCCTTTCAAGGGCTATTTGCATGTGTCGAAAAATTATTACCTCATGAAGACGGTGGGCATCGTTGTGCACAAGGATGCAATACCTTCTGAAATTCGTGCGAAACTTGGGTTGAAATAATCGATGAAGAAATTTGCTGCGTTGTCTGCGGGACAAAAGGTATGGCGCATTATCTGGCTCTCTGTCTGCTTGTTTTTCGGCGGTACGTTCTTGTGGGTGATTGCCCTGAAGTGGATCAATCCGCCCACTACCTTTTTACACCTCACATCCGATTGTCCTCCGGGTGTGGAATTCAGCAAGCAATGGGTGGACGGTAATGAAATTTCAACGCACATGAAATTGGCCGTGGTAGCCAGTGAAGACAATAATTTCATGAAGCATGGAGGCATCGATTGGGGGGCAGTTGAAAAGGCGCGTAAATACAATGAAACAGAAGGTAAGAAAAAGGGTAAATACCGCGGTGCAAGTACGATAACACAGCAAACTGCCAAGAATGTTTTTTTGTGGCCGGGGCAATCGAAAGTGAGTAAGTGGATACGGAAAGGGTTTGAAGTTTATTTTACCTATCTAATCGAATGGATTTGGGGTAAAGACCGAATCATGGAGGTCTATCTCAATGTTATTGAAATGGGGCCTTGTAAGTTTGGAGTAGGCGCCGCAGCGAAGGATTACTTTGGAGTGAGTGCCTCGAAACTGAGTCGCGAACAGGCCGCGTTAATTGCAGCTTGTTTACCCAATCCCAAAAAGTACAGTGTTGCCAAGCCCGGTTCCTACATGAAGAAGCGTCAAACACAGATTGCCCGGTTGATGCGCCTAATTGGAGACGATTATTTCAAGCGGTATGGCGGAGAGGTCGCTCGCGAGGAACGCGAGGCGCAAGAGAGGGATGTAGAAGAAAAGCTTAAGCAAATCCCGGAAGATGAAGTGCCGACAGTTGTGGAGGAAACGCCTGAAGCCGACGATTCCGCTCCAATGCCGAATGCAGATGAATCTGAAACACAACAGGAAGCTGAGCCGAATGTTGAGCCTGTGCCTGCCGATTCCACCGGAAATCGTTAGAATCCAAAAAGACCACCAACTCTGAAAATGGGATTGCTGTAGGGCGAGTTCGGATCTTGAATGAGGTCGTATAGCACCATGGCACTAAATCGAATGCGTCCGCCGCTGTTGTATCCGGCGCCTACAAGCCAAACGGGCACGTTCACCGCTGCCTGGTTTCCAAATTGGTCGGACGCTTCTCGCCGGAGCAACTCGAATTCGCTGTGAGCAATAATCGTTTGCTTGATATAGGCTCTGCTCCACAGGCTCGACCCGTAAATGTTTTCAGTATACCCGTTTGAAGAAATGTAGGTGATGTTAAATCCTACTCCGTTCACCCACCAAGGCTTGGTGCGGTAGCCTATCATGGGGTTGGCCATTAAGTAGGTGGGGTTGCCGAAAAAACCTCCAAGGCTTCCTCCAAATACCAGCCTGTCGCGCAGTGGAATTGCGTTGCTCGGGATTTCATTCTTATTTGTTGGCGAAGCGTAATCTTCTTCCGATGTCTTTTGCGCATGCATCGCAGGTAAGAAGAATGCAAGCAGAAGGAGAGTCCATAGAATGATTCGCATACTCAAAAATAGCAAGGCGAGCGTTGCGAAGAGCATTTTCTTTGTTTCCTTAGCGCTCAAGATTACGCTGTTATGAGTGAGTTAGAGTTGGCAACGCGCATTGTAGATCGCATGTATTCAAACGACCCCATGTCGCAATGGCTTGGTATTGAACGATTGCAGGATGGTCCGGGTATTTCGGTATTACGCATGGTGGTGCGAAAGGAAATGCTCAATGGCTTCTCTATCGCACATGGTGGCATATCCTATAGCTTAGCCGATAGCGCGCTTGCATTTGCAAGCAATGCGCATGGGGTTCAATCTGTTTCCATTGAAACTTCGATTTCCCATGTTGCGCCTGCTCGTGAAGGCGATGTACTTATTACAGCAGTTGAGGAAAAGAGCCTCACGAAAAGCACCGGGTTATACCATGTGAATGTGGTTAATCAGGAAGGGAAGGTCATCGCCTTTTTTAAAGGAACTGTATTCAGAACGGGAAAAGCATGGGACGTATAATCTCCTACGATTTATACTT
>JBILIX010000157.1:0-5385 GCA_044368835.1 Flavobacteriales bacterium
ACCATGACCAACAACCAACGAGGCCTTTCGCTTTTCGCGCTCACCATGATTGCCATAGGCGCAACTATCGGCTCCGGCATTTTTAAGACACCCGCAGGCATTGCAGCCAAAGTGGGCGACAACCAAACCATCATACTCCTTTGGATTTTGGGAGGCGTTGTATCCTTGCTTGGCGCATTGGTATTTGCTGAATTGGGTTCGCGCTTCTCCAATGCGGGCGGCGTTTACACCTACCTCAACAAAGCGTATGGTCCGCTTCCCGGATTCTTATATGGCTGGTGCTTGTTGACTGTTATCAGCAGCGGAACCATTGCAGCACTCTGCACCGTTTTTGCTGAAAACTTAGGCTACTTCATTCACATTCCCGAGGGTGGAGAAAAATATGTGGCTATGGCCTCCATTGTTGTGCTCACACTCTTCAACACCTTTGGAATTAAACTCAGTGAATGGTTTGCCAACATAGGAACCGTTTTGAAAATCGTTGGTATTTACACGTTGCTGTTGCTTGCTTTGATACTCGGCGACAAAGCCTTGTTCGCAGCAGAAGCGGTTGCGAATGCTCCCATCACTCCGCCCGCTCCCGACAACCTCGCAGGTGCTTTTGTAGGCGTGCTCTGGTCGTATACCGGCTGGCACTACGCCAGTTTCGTATCAGGCGATGCCCTCAACCCGAAGCGCAACATTCCGCTCGCTATGCTCTTGGGCACGGGCGCGGTTACACTCACGTATGTGCTTTGCAACTTAGGATACTTCAAGGTGATTGATCACGACACCATCGCCTCTTTTGCCGATTCATCCAATCCGAAAGTGGTAGCTGTTGAAGTGATGAACGTGATCATGCCTGCTGCGAGCTACCTCATGCCCGCACTCATTGCGTTATCGGTTTTTGCATGCGCCGGTCTGTACATTCTTTCCACGCCACGCATCTTCAACCAAATGGCTACAGAAGGATTATTCTTCAGCGCTTTTGCCAAAAAAGACCCGCGCTTCGGTGTGCCCGTCAATGCCATCATTCTGCAATCGGCCTGGGCCATGATACTCGTTTACTTGTGGGGATCATTCAGCAGCATCATCGAGTATGTCACCTTCGTTGAATGGCTGTTCTTGCTCACTGCCTGCATCGGAATTTTCATTGTCCGAAAAAAATACGCGCACGAAGACGCTCCTTTCAAAGTGCCCTTCTACCCTATTCTGCCGTTGATTTTCATTGCTGTGATTGGATGGTTTATTTTCAAAAACGCACTCGCAGACAAAGCCGAGTACTACGCGGGTTTGGCTGTGATACCGGTGGGGGTGGCGGTGTATTACGCGTTTAAAAAGCGAACTAGATAAATGGCGAGTGGCCAGTGGCTAGTGGCGACTGGCGAGTGGCGAGTGGCTAGTGGCGAATGGCGAGTGGCGAGTGGCTAGTGGCGAGTGGCCAGTGGCTAGTGGCGAATGGCGAGTGGCGAGTGGCTAGTGGCGAGTGGCGAGTGGCTAGTGACGAGTGGCGAGTGGCGAATGGCGAATGGCGAATGAAAGCATGTAAGTCGAAATTTTTTGATTAATCACAAAAGGCATTTTTACTCTTAAATAATTCACAATACACCTCTCCGCACTCATCATTCGCCACTCGCCACTCGCCATTCGTCATTCATCATTATTTTCGCATCATGCAGCGACTGAAAAAAACCCTCGGCGTTCGGCTCTTTCACCAAGAGGCTGAACCTCTGCGTTTGCGGAAAGGCTGTAACTTCCATTCTGCAGAGCGCGTGGCTTTTATCTATCTCGACAGCGATGAAGCGTTTTTCAAATCGCTGAAGAAATACGCCAAATACCTCAAGGACGAATTCAACATCAAATCAGTTATGATGATGGGCTTTGTCGATCAACCCGACAAGAAAATTCCTATTTGGCAACAACACAAACTGGAATCAGACTTCTTCTCGCGCACCAATCTCAACTGGTATTTAAAACCTGTAAGTGGTGTCAAGAATTTCCTTGAAGATGACTTCGATATCCTCATCGATTTCAGCGGAGGAAACACCCTTCCACTCAACTATGTTTTCAAAGAGAGTAAAGCGAAAATGAAAGTGGGTGCGCTCGGAAGCCGCGCTGCGCGCAACTGCGACTTCATTCTCAACATGGGCAATCAGTTTGGTGTCGACAAATACATGGTTCAACTCAACGCTTACTTAAGCAATCCGAAAATAAAATAATGAATACGCTGAAAGGCCTTGGTGTGGCTATGGTCACTCCCTTCAAGAAAGACCTCACCATTGATGTGGAGGCGCTGAAAGCACTCACCACTCATCTGGTTGAAAACGGTGCCGACTACCTCGTTGTAATGGGCACCACGGGCGAGACTCCGGTGCTCGACAAGGAAGACAAAAAGCTGGTGCTCGACACTATTCTCGCCACCAACGCAGGCCGCAAACCAGTTGTATTGGGCATGGGAAGCAACAATACACAAGAGCTCTGTGTGCAACTCGACCGCATGGACACAGCGGGCATCAGCGCAATACTTTCCGTAGCCCCCTACTACAACAAACCCACTCAAAACGGATACTTTGAGCATTTCAAAGCGGTAAGCGAACATTCCAAACTGCCCATCCTACTCTACAACGTGCCCGGCAGAACGGGCAGCAACATGCTCGCCGATACTACGCTTCGCATTGCATTCGACTGCAAAAATGTGATTGGTATCAAAGAAGCCAGCGGCAACATGGAGCAGGTCATGTCCATTATCAAAGACAAGAAGAAGGACTTCCTGGTCATAAGTGGCGACGACGCCATCACGCTACCGCTCATCGCAGCAGGAGCCGATGGTGTAATATCGGTAGTAGGCAATGCCTTCCCTGCTGAGTTTGGCGCCATGGTTCATCATGCCATGAAAGCCGAATTGCATGAGGCGCGTATCCTTCATTACCGACTTCTCGAAATCACACAACTGATGTTCGCTGAAGGCAATCCGGCCGGTGTGAAAGAAGTTCTCTCTCACCTCGACATCTGCGAGCACTATTTGCGTTTGCCACTCGTGCCCGTTTCGCAGGCAACCTCTGAGCGCATGCGCAGAGTGATGATCGACGAAGAACTCATCAAGTAAAAATGAGGGGCGAGGTGCGAAGGGCGAAGGGCGAAGGGCGAATGACAAGTGGCAAGTGGCAAGTGACGAAGGAAATAATGCACTAACTTTCCCCATCGCACATCGCACATCGCACATCGCCCCTCGCACTTCGCACTTCGCACCTCGCCCCTCGCCCTTCGCACTTCGCACTTCGTACTTTCGCACCATGCAATCAGATGAACGCCTTGACATCAGGCCTTGGAGCATGGCCAAAATTGCTTTGCCGGTAAGCCTAGGTATTTTCGTTCAGTTCATCGTCGTTTTCATCGATAATTATTTCGTTGCACAGATTGATGGCAATGCCATGAGCGCTGTTGCTTTTGTTGGCCTTATGTACCTCACCTTGGCAATGCTCGGAGTTGGTCTTGGCAATGCCACGCAGATTCTGGTTGCGCGCAGAAAGGGAGCAGGCGAATATGTTGCCGTTGGTCATGTTTTAGCCAATTCATTTTGGCTGGCGTTCGTGGTGGGCATCATTCAATTCATGCTCTTGTATTTACTCATGCCAAGTGTGATTGACTACGCAATCGAATCGGCAGAAGTGCGCGCTTATATGCATGAATTTATTACCTGGCGCTCCATTGGATTTCTTGTTTACACGCCGCTACTCGTGCTCGATTCCTTCTGGTCAGGTATTGCAAAAACGCGCGTGCTCATCTACATGACGCTCATAACCTCGTTCCTCACCATTGGGCTCGACTATGCGCTTGTGTTTGGCAACTTCGGATTCGAAGCCATGGGCGTGGAGGGTGCAGGCATTGCCACCGTCACCGCAGAATGTTGCGCGTTCTTGTTTGTATTGATCTACACGCTGCTCTATCACAACGAATCAGTCAATCGCGAACAACACCCGGACGGTTATGCCATTCGAAAATGGCTTTTCAAAATGCCCGCGCATCATACAAAATCGCTCATCAAACTAGGCGGCCCCATAGCGCTTCAAATGGTATTGAGTCTGGGCATTTGGACTGTTTTCTATGAGTTTGTTGAAAGCATGGGAGAGCCCGAGTTGCAATCCTCCTTCATTGTGCGCAACATGTACAGCTTAGTTTACATCAGTGTAGGCGGTTTCAGCACCGTTGCGAAAACGTACATCTCCGGTTTAATTGCCGAGCGTAGACAGAGTGAATTGCATACCGTAATGAAACGACTGATGCTGCTGAATCTCTCCGGCATCGTTTTGCTTACTCACGGCCTTTGGCTATACCCGGAGTGGATTGCACAGCGGTTTACACAAGACCCACTGGTCATTCAACAAACCATCGACACGATGCTGATTGTTCTTCCTGCCATGCTCATTTTTTCGTGCACCAGTATCATGCTCGCGACAGTCGAAGGCAGTGGCAACACCATCGCCGGATTCGTGGTCGAAATAGCAACCGTAAGCGTCTACCTCACCTCGGCCTATTTCATGGTTTATCAATGGCATTGGCCCATTCATTTGGTTTGGACCGCAGACATCCTTTACTTCATCGCCCTCGGTTTTTTTTCACTCTTGTTTTTGTGGAATGGGAAATGGAAGTGGAAGGAGGTGTGAGAGGTGCGAGGTGCGAAGTGCGAGGTGCGAAGTGCGAAGTGCGGAGTGCGTTTAAAATCGTTATTACTTTTTCTTTTGGGATTGCTCAAGATTTCGCTTTGACGTTTTGATTGCTGAAGTAAGTAATCGCATCAATTCTTGGGACTGTTTACTGAGCTTCTCCGCTTCAGGTATCGCAAGTAATTCGAGCTCTTTCATCATTGCAATCCAGAAAGAAGACTCGTTGCATTCTTTTCGTGCAATAGCCCTTTTATTGATGAAATCAAGAGTGCTTTGTGCGTGTTCAGACTCGGCGATAAGCGCCCCCACTGCGGTGGATGATCGAATCAACTGCCGTGTAAGAATCCATTCATTTTTGGTCTTCATAACGGAGCTGCAAATGCGATATGTATCTACACCGAATCGAAATGCTTTATCGCTTAGTAGGTGCTTGAAATTATTTTCCATCGATTTTGATTTGGAGGCAAACCAACAAATGGATGACGAAAAACCTTATTCTTTAACCAACTAACTTATGCCATAGCACTTCGCACCTCGCACCTCGCACCCAGCATTTCCCTATCTTCGCACAATAACCAACCCTCTCATTCGTTTTCGCAGCCGATGTCAAAAATGTACCCTATCACTTTAGCCGCAATGCTCCTGTTTTCCTGTGTGTTGCATGCGCAAATCGGCGGGCTTACTTCGTTTAATTACTCCAACATTCCCGGGTCTGCGCGCGTGGCTGCCATGGGGGGGAGTT
>JBILIX010000156.1:0-5385 GCA_044368835.1 Flavobacteriales bacterium
CGCATTTCGAAAAAATGCTCTACGACAATGCACAACTGGTGAGTTTGTATGCGCAGGCATGTCGCGCAAGCAACGATAAAGTGTATCAATCGATTGTCGAGGATACACTCTCCTTCATCAACCGAGAATGGAAGTCGCCCGACGGCTTGTATTACGCAGCATTGGATGCGGATAGCGATGGAGCAGAAGGCACCTATTACGTTTGGACGGAATCTCAATTGGATGAAGTACTCGGC
Source organism: Flavobacteriales bacterium (assembly GCA_044368835.1). Taxonomy (GTDB): domain Bacteria; phylum Bacteroidota; class Bacteroidia; order Flavobacteriales_D; family Sanyastnellaceae; genus JAIBBG01. The sequence continues at coordinate 237 of JBILIX010000156.1, forward strand.
GATGACAGTTCGTTATTTAAGAAATACTTTGGAGTAGGAAGCCATGGCTATTGGGAACACGATGTAAGTGTTTTGTGCATGCGTGCAAGCGAGGAGGAGTGGTGCCGTAACGAGCAATTGGACACCGACGAATGGCGACAAAAACTGCATGCTTGCAAAGCGAAAATGCTCGAGCACCGCAACAAGCGAACAAAGCCGGGTTTAGATGATAAGTGCATCGCTTCATGGAATGCGATGCTCGCAAAGGCATTCGTTGACGCTGCGAAAATTCAGGGACGCCGAGGATATTTGAACGATGCCGAAAAGTTGCTTAATGCGATCAACGCACAATTGATGCAGCCTAATGGCCTGCTAGCTCACGCTCGCACCAAAGGAAAGGTTGCAACGATAAGTTTGCTGGAGGATCAAGTCTTTTTCATGGACGCTTTGCTGTCGTGCTATGAAATTTCCGGAAAGGAACAGTGGCTCGTATTGGCCGCGAAAACCATGCAATGTGTTGAAGAGCATTTTTCATCAACCGAGTCAGTCTTGTTTTTAAATCGACCGCATCACGTAGAAGATGCAATAGGCGCAAAGTTGGAGGTGAACGATAATGTAATTCCCGCAGCCAACGGTGTTGCCTGTCGATGTCTTCTTAAACTGGGGCGTTATCTCGGAAAATCGGATTGGCATAATCGCGCTGAGCGAATGCTGAAGGAAGTCAGCGCTGCAATAGATTTTGCTCCCGGTTTCAGCAATTGGATTCTGGCGTTGCTCGAGCTGAATACGGAGCCCGTAGAAGTCGTCTTTACAGGCCCGCAGGCGCTCGGTAACGCTCAAGTGTTTCATGAAAAACTCAATCCGTTTGTGCTTTCGGCAGCATCAACAGCGAGTAGTGAATTGCCGCTGTTTAATTTACGCGGTGGCGATGATTCCCCTATCTATGTTTGCCGCAATCAATCGTGCGATGTACCCGTTTATCGCGTAGAAGATGTTATCATTTGAATGAAAAAATTGAACTCCACACACTGCCTCATTACGTTCATGCTTGCATTGATTTTAAGTGTCAGTGAAACTACAAGCGCACAGCTAATCGACAATCGCATTGGAAATGCGTTTAACGAGGAGATGTTTTTCAGCCAACAGTTTTTGTGGATGAATAAGATACAATCCGTTACCGGCGTTGTGAGTGTTAAGCGTCCCGGAAAGCCTATCGAACAGCGCCCCGATATAAGCGTATACCGATTCAATGAGGTAGGTCTGATGACACGCATGGACAAGGTGTCGTCGGTCAAAAATTTGATAGACAGCTTGACTATTAAGTTCAAGAGAAACGATTTGGGTTCCATTGAATTCCGCGAGGAAACGGGCACGCGTGGTTACTACAGCACCGGGTTTGTGTACGACGACCAAGGAAGATTGATTCGCATGGAATATGGAACGGCGGAGAATATTTCTACCGTAAAGAACAAATTGGAGCCTGGTCGCACCATCGCTATCAATGCGGAGTCGGTAATCTGGAATGAGCAGGAGAATGGAATAATCCGGAAAAGTGTTTACAACAACTATGGTTTGCATTATTCCAACTGGACCATCACCAAAAGTGCAAAGGGATTCGTTGAGACGGAGGTTGAAGAGTTGATTATGAGTGGTCGCACGAAAACCAAGACCTACACCTATAACGAGCACGGATGGATTTTCAAAATTGAGTCGTCCGATAATATGACTTCCGGAAAAAAAGCCCAAACATTTATCTACGACAATTTGGGTAATGTGCAAAAGGTCGAATACTTCGATGGAAAAAGCATGAGGCGCGAAATTGAAGTACTCTATTCACCAACCATGTTGGTGGAAGCATTTTTGGATCATAACCTTGATTCGGGAGATATCATCATTACCAAATTCAGTTACGAATTTTACAAATGAGAACACTGCACATCTTTCGTCTGGTTATGTTGTCTTTTTTAATGAGCATTGGTTTGCAATTGGCGGCTCAACCAAAGTCCGATGCCCAAAAAGTTACGCCGCAAACGGCGCGCAAGAAGGAGGCAGAGGCGCTTGAAAAGAAGCAAACCGAGTATCAATCGCGCAGAGACCATCACATGGAATCGCAAGACAAGGCCACCCAGAAACGCATGAAGAAAAACCTCCGAAAAGCTCGCAAGCAATCGTGGGGTAAAAATGTTCCGTGGTACAAGCGCTGGTTTCGCCGGCAATAATGATTTCGTATTGATGCCTTAATAGTCACGAAATCAGTGATTTGTAAGGTCGTGAAAAAAAAGTTTGCACGTTTTAGCAAATCCGTTGTTCTTTGCGAGCCTTTAGGGTATGCCACGACTCTGTTGTATTACGATCGCAAGTCGTTATTATTACCTAAAATTTGACTTGTTTAACACACTTTAATCCTTCTGCTATGCAGAGAAAGTTTTACGCACTAATAGCATTATTCTTCCTAACTACTTCCGCTTGGGCACAAACCAACTCGGGATCCTTAAAAGGAAAGGTTATGGATAAAGACACGAAAGAAACCCTTCCTTTCGTAACGGTAATCGTTTACCTGAATGGTAACACGGTCAACGGCGGTACCACCGACATCGATGGTGAATACTCCGTGAAGCCGTTGGAACCAGGTACATACGACGTATCGTTCCAGTTTGTAGGCTATCAGCCTCAAACCATCAAAGGTGTTGTCGTGAAGGGTGGTAAAATCACTCCGCTCGACGCCGAAATGATGCAAGGTGCTGAGTTGGGTACCGTAGAGGTGTTTGACTACAAAGTGCCGCTCATCGATAAAGATGGTGGTTCTTCAGGTGGTACTATCACCCGCGAAGATTTGAAAAACATGCCTAGCCGCTCGGTTACAGGCCTTGCTCAAACTGTAGCAGGTGCTACCGATACCGGAAATGGTATCTCTATTCGCGGTGCTCGCGAGGGATCAACCTGGATCTACATTGATGGTATCAAGGTGCGCGGTTCTTCTGCCCTTCCTAAGTCTGCCGTAGAAGAAATTTCTGTAATTACAGGTGGTATCCCGGCCAACATTGGTGATGCTACAGGCGGTGTAATCAACGTAAGTCTGCGCAGTGCTTCAGCCAAATACACCGGTGGAGTGGAGGCAATTACCTCCGGATTCCAGGTAGGCGACAAAGTGGTAGGGCTTGATCATTACGGCTATAACTTGGTAGAAGGTTCATTGTCTGGACCGCTGCTCTTCTCGAAAAACGAAAAGGGTGAACGTGGTCGTCCATTGCTGGGCTTCTTCGTTTCTGGTAACTACACAGACATCGTCGATGGCGCGCCACAATTCGGTGGCGTAATGCGTATGAAGGAAGATGTGCGTTCTGAATTGTTGAACAATCCTCTTCGTCCTAACTTGAGCGAATCAGGTGAGGCAACAGGGGTTCTTTACAACGCCGACTTCCTCACTGCTGATGATTTTGAAGTGACCAAAACTCGATTGAATGCGCGCAATCGTTCTGCCAATATGGTTGCTAAGATTGATGTCAACACCTCTGAAAACGTAACTCTTACATTCGGCGGAACAGCTGCCTTTAACCGCGGCCGCGATGCTACACGCGCCAACCAGCTTATGAACTGGGACAACAATCAGCTCAACACCAACTTCGACTGGCGTGCGTATGCCAAGTTCAGCCAGCGATTTAAGAATGCAGAGGGCGAGGAGGCTAGTGCTTCCAACCTGAAGAACATCTTCTATAGCGTTATGGTCGACTATTCTCGCAACTTCGCGAATAGCCAAGATGAAACGCATGGCGACAACTTGTTCAACTACGGACACGTGGGGTATTTCGATATCTATCGAGGTAACACCTACGAGCAAATTCCAGGTTCTTATTTCAAGCAAACCGGTTTCCAGGATATTCATACCATCTTCACTCCGTCTGAGTTTAATGCGGATTTGGCGTCTATCACTAATCAGTATTATGTGGGCGCTGCTCAGACTATCTTTAATCAAGCAGCACTGGCTACAATTACGGATGCAAATGGAAATTTCATTACGGATCGAAACCAAATTTTCTTGAATAACGCGGGAACTCAAGCTTTCCTTGGTGCGAGCCCGGCAGCCAACCTCAACAACCTCACCGCTGCCAATGGTTTGCGTAACGGTGATGCACCTCCGGCAACCTACAACTTGTGGAGCTACTTGGGTGCACAAAACAACAACTACGCTGTATTCAATAACAATCAGTTCCGTGTAACCGGTATTGGTTCTGCCGATATTGGTGACCATGCTATTCAACTCGGTTTCGAATTCGAACAGCGTAAAGACGCCGGTTATAGCGTTGCGCCTGTGAGCCTTTGGAACCTTGCTCGATTGAATGCAAATTCACATATTGAAAAGATAGACAACCAAGGTATCGGTTATGATTCTACAATCGTTTATCGTGATGGTAACTACTACGTGTATTACAACACGGCTGTCGGTGTAACCAACCAGTCCGAGTTCGATTACAACCTGCGCGAAGCGCTTGGCCTCGATCCACGAGGTGGCGATTACCTCAATGTTGACAACCTCAGCCCTGAGTTCCTGAGCATCGACATGTTCAATTCGGATGAATTGTTGAACAGTGGTAACCAGGTTGTTTCATACTATGGTTTCGATTCACACGGTAACAAAGTAACTGGCAAGAAGCCAACCATTGATGAGTTCTTCGCTTCAACCTACAAGGTGGGCGACATTACATACTATAGCCGCCCTATTGGTGCATTCGAACCAATCTACACCTCAGGTTACCTGATGGATAAATTCGCATTTGATGACTTGATCTTTAACCTCGGTGTGCGTGTTGACCGCTACGATGCCAACCAGCCTGTATTGAAGGACCAGTTTGTAGTAGGAGAGGCTTTCACTGCAGCTGAAGTTACTCAGTTCGGTGACCATCCTGCCAACATCGGTGAGGACTTCGTGGTATACGTTGACGACCTCAACAACCCAACTACTGTAATGGGTTACCGCGATGGTAACAACTGGTACAAGGCCGATGGTCAATTGGTTTCTGATCCCGCTGTTATTGGTGGTTCAAGCAACCCAAAGCCATATTTGAAGAACGATAAGGACGCTCCACTGAACTCAAAAGCTTTCAAAGATTATACGCCAGCTGTTAACATTATGCCGCGTATTGCGTTCTCATTCCCAATCAGTGATGAAGCT
>JBILIX010000158.1:0-5377 GCA_044368835.1 Flavobacteriales bacterium
CCAACGGTGTGCTCGTGGTAAGCGTGAGTATATCGCGGTCGATATTCCACATCGGGTTGATGGCAATTACTCCATTACCCAATGCACCACTCAAGTTTAAAAAGCTGATTGTGTCCATCGATTCGGTGAAGGCGATGGATATGGTTGAGTCGTTCAATACGCCGTATTCGATAACCCCCGGCGAACCATTCGACGCAATGCTAAAGACAGAATTTTCTGCGCCGGGCGTGCTGCCAATCGAGGCATTGCTTGCGCGCCAGTTGTAGCGGCCGCTGCAGGTAGCCTGCGGATTGATGCGCTCAAGCGACCAACCACCTTCGGTTTTCGTGTCATCACGATACCATTGAACGGTGTATTGCAATTCATCAAGCAACACATCCTCGTTATACAAACGCAGAATCGTACCGCTGTTGGTGAGGCCGGGGAAGCTTTCCATAAAGACAGCAGGTATTGATGCGTCGAATGCAGTGCTGTTTTCAGTGTCGGCTATTATTAAAAATGAAGCAGGTGCGAGTGTGACCTGCGAAGTGAAAAATCCACCGTTTAGGTGAAGATTAGTCAGGTCGAGTAAGTTGTTAGAATTGTTTCGGACTTCAATGAACTCGGCCATGGGTGAACCAATCGATGGATCAGGGTCGGCCATGATTTCATGGATGATCAGTTCGCCAGGGCCGGGAGCAACGCCTTGCGCAAACGGAATATTCACGGGTACAATGATGTTCCCACTGCAATCCGAAATGCCGTTCATCACGAGGTCGTAGTAGTTTGAGGGCACGATAGGTGATGTCATGGCGAGCGTAACTATATTCAGTTGCGCCGACCACACGCCGTTGTATGCACTGTTGAACGGAAGCACTTCCCACGAAGGAGTGCCCCAACCGCTCGTGTCCATAGGTTCGGAAAATGTGAGTTGAATGGTTTCTGTATCTATCACAACAATCGATTCTATGAACGGAGGTGTTGTGTCGGGAGTGCTGTTGTATTGCGAATTGACAGTGCTCGGTGTTCCGCCCGATTCTGCAATGCTTTCTTTCCAGTTGGTGGCATTGGCGCAGGGCAACTCCGGATTCACCAATTCCAATGACCATCCTCCTTCTCGCTTGCTGTCGGTCTCAAACCAATCGTCGCTATATACCACGATGTCGATGATTTGATTGTTGTTGTTTGTGAGCGTTAAACTATCACCGGTGTTGGTCAGTGCAGAGAATGACGTAATGCCAATCACATCGCCATAGCTTTCAAAAAAGGCCACATTGCTCATGTCACAAACAACAACATGTGCACCCGGCGCCAGCGTGAAATCGGGGAGAATTTTTTCGGTGGTAGAATTCACGAATTTCCATCCCTGAAAGTTGTAAGCGTTTTCAGGATGTTGATTGTACAACTCCACAAATTCCGCTTCAGGCAGTCCTGCTGATGGAGTGGGGTCGGCCAGAATTTCGTTGAACACCACATCGCGGTATTGTGCCGACACGGGTTCGAAAAAATTAAAGTCGATGAGAGTGGGCAGCGACATGGTGTTTCCCGACAAATCTGCAATCTGTTGCACGCCCAATGTATAGGTGGTATTGGCTTGAAACGTTGGAGTTGTGAGATGCACCAACGCACTGTTGTTGGCGTCGACGGTTGCGCTCAGTGCATTCCCAAGATTGACAATTGTATAGTTGGCAATATTGCTAGCGGTTGTTGCATTCAATGCCTCATTGAAAAGTACATCGATGGTGCTGAGCGATGTGGCCGTAACGCTGAGCACACCGGGAGGGGTAGTATCAACTTCAATCGGACCAACATAGAAGTTGTCGAACGAAATGTTGTTGGCGTTGCTTGTTGTGTATTTATTGATGACACCGAAATAAGAACCCGTGCTTAAGGCATTATCCACGATTGCTGCTTCGAAGTTGTAATTCTGTCCGCCTGTGAAGTCGGCCTCTACCAGCCAATTGGCTGCACCGCTTTTCCTTACACGAATGCCCGCCTGAAAAGTCCCAACCAAGGACGTGGTGCCCGATGCAAGCAGTGTTACCGACGCGCCATCGTCGTAGTAGAATCGAATGACATCGCCGCTGTTGGCTTCACCGAAAAGAAGATAGTAACCAACCACACCCGCGCTGCCTGTGCCGGTGTATGCAAGCGCAGGCGCATCAGACATGAAATATACGCGGCTTTGGTTGCTCCCGCTTCCATCGAAATTGTGATCAATCGAAAATCGCCACTCCATATTCGTGGTGTTGGAAATCGGACTGCCTGTATACAATGCCGACATGTTGCTGGCGCTTGGAGCGGAGTTGCTCAGCTCAAGCACGCCATTGACAACGGAATAAACAGCTGTATTTCCCAGCCATTCAGGATTCATAGTGAAATCTCCATCCGAAAAATCATCTTGCCATTGTGATCGTCCGACGCATGCCAGCCCTGCCCACAACACGGCAAAGAGTAGAATTGCTTTCATGCTTCAAACTTAGCATAAGGCGCGTTTTAACCTTAGTTTCGAAGCCAAATTGTTTACACATGAAAGTTGCTGTTGTAGGAGCCACCGGATTGGTGGGCACCAAGATGCTCGAGGTATTAAACGAGCAGAATTTTCCGGTTACCGAACTCATACCTGTCGCTTCTGAAAAATCGGTGGGCAAAACAATTGAATGGAGGGATCGAAGCTGGAAGGTAGTTTCCATGACCGATGCCATTGCGGCTCGTCCGGCCATAGCGCTGTTCAGTGCAGGTGGCAGCACCAGCCTGGAGTGGGCCCCGAAGTTTGCGGAAGCAGGCACAGTGGTCATCGACAATTCATCGGCTTGGCGCATGGACCCGACGAAAAAATTGATCGTTCCCGAAATCAATGGCGATACACTCACGGCAGACGATAAGATTATTGCCAACCCCAATTGCTCGACCATTCAAATGGTGATGGTGCTTCAACCGCTTCACCAACTATACAACTTGAAACGTGTGGTAGTAAGTACTTACCAGAGTGTTACAGGCACCGGCAAGAAGGCGGTAGATCAACTCATGAATGAACGCAATGGCATTGAAGGCGAAATGGCTTATCGATACACCATTGACCTAAACCTGATTCCTCAGATCGATGTGTTCATGGACAATGGCTACACCAAGGAGGAAATGAAAATGGTGAACGAAACCAAGAAAATCATGCGTGACGATTCTATACAAGTTACGGCTACCTGCGTGCGCGTTCCGGTTATGGGTGGGCACAGCGAGTCGGTCAATATGGAGTTCGAGCGCGAACCCAACTTAGCGGAGGTACGGGCTGCTCTCCATTCGTTTCCCGGCTTAGTGGTTTTGGATGAACCCATGAATTTTGAATATCCGATGCCGCTGATTCACGCGCACAATTCTGACGATGTATTCGTGGGCAGGATACGCATTGATGAGTCGACCGAAAATGCAATCAATTGCTGGATAGTCAGCGATAATCTTCGCAAGGGCGCCGCTACCAATGCGGTTCAGATAGCCAGTTATCTCTTAGAACGCGGATTGATAAAACCCTAACCCAAGTTTTTTAGTTCGACAGTTGTTTTTTGTTAGCGGCAAAGTTCAGGTTGAAAATCACTGCGATTCAACTTGTTAGTGTGTTTCTCTTTTTTCAGCATTTCAAGAATATGATAAATGCTATCGCAAAGGAAAAACAAATATGCCGCTGACGTGATTAACTTTGAAACCCTCGCTATCTGGAAGTGGCGATAAACCTGTAAGAATTGTATGAGTAGTGGAAAATGGGTAGCCCTTATGCTTTTGAGCATGATGGCTGCAACAAGTATCACTTGGGTGGCAATGAAACCATCCTTGGATGCGAAAAAGAAGGCTGATTCTGAGCAACCAAAAGTGGCAGACGTGAAGACTGGTCTGCCTTGCGATGATGTATCCATCATACGCGATAACTCACCGAGTTTAACCAAGCCGTTTCTGTATGCGGATGTTAGTTGCGAAAGCGATGCTCTGCAATCCTTGAAACAGCAGATGACAGATTACATAGATGGCCAAAAAGCAGCGGGTAAAATTTCTCGGGCATCCGTGTATTACAAAGAGTTGAACTCGCTGCATTGGACTTCTGCGTATGGAAGCGAGTTGTTTTATCCCGGGAGTATGATGAAGGTGCCATTGTTGTTGACCATCCTGAAGCAGGCTCAGCGCGACAAGACATTGCTGGAGCAAAAAATTCAATTTCAAACGGCCTCGAAAATCAAAGTGTTTGTTCCTGTGCAACAGCCTATGGAAGTTGGAAAATTGTATACAGTTCAGCAATTACTTGAGCGTATGATTCTGTTCAGCGACAATGATGCAACAAGCATGTTGTTCTCCATCTACAACAAGGAACTTTATGATGATCTCTTCATGAAATTGTCGGTGCCTGTGCAGGATGCGGAGGATTTGTTTTACCGAATGTCACCTGTCGATATGTCGAAGTTTTTCAGAATTCTCTACAACGCTTCCTATTTGAGTTCGCTCTACTCGGAGTACGCGTTGGATTTGTTGACTAAGTCAGACTTCAAGCAGGGAATTGTTCAGGGAATCCCCTCGAATAACAAGGTGGCCCATAAGTTTGGCGAGCGTTTCACTACGAGCGATCTGATTCAACTCCACGAATCGGCTATCGTTTACCGAGGCTCTGCATCGTATGCAATTACCATCATGACTGAAGGCAAGAGCATGGAAGATCTGAAAGCCGTGCTGGGTGCACTCAGCAAAATTTGCTTCGAACAACAAAAGGCACAAAGCCCTATTTCGGCGACGAGCAAATCGACCCACGCATAGTCTGTTACTTTACGGTAGAGCCTGTGGTTGGCTCACGCTCTGTATTCAGAATGGAAAGTTGTCCCTGTGGGTTTTCGGCCATTAAAATCATTCCTGCACTTTCAACTCCCTTGATAGCGCGAGGGGCGAGGTTGGCGAGAAACAGCACATGCTTACCTACTACATCTTCAGGTGCATAATGCTCGGCGATACCCGATACTACTGTCCGTTTATCAACCCCGGTATCGATGGTAAGCTTCAACAGTTTTTTCGTTTTCGGAACTGCTTCGGCGGCCAGCACTTTCACAATGCGCAAGTCCAACTTTTGAAACGTTTCAAAGTCGATTGTCTCTTTGATGGGTTCTACCACAGCACTGTTTTGCGCTTGTCGCTGCGCGAGTTTTTCTACTTGCGCAGCTACTACTTCATCGGTTATCTTTTCAAATAGTATGGGCAATTGACCAATCGTATGGCCCGTGCTTATTTGTTCAGCTTGCAACACACCATCCCATGAAAGCGGTTTCACCTGTAGAGCATCCATGATTTTGGTGGCGGTGAAAGGTAAAAATGGACTCAGTGCTGCAGCTGCATCGGCAACCATGTTGAGGCATGCATGAAGAATGCGGGC
>JBILIX010000159.1:0-5348 GCA_044368835.1 Flavobacteriales bacterium
GTTCCTATTTAGTGCGCTCGGTCTGCCTTTCCTTCCTACCTACAACGACTATAATCTGAAGTGGAAATGGGACATCAACGACAAAAACAAACTCTCCATTCTTTCCTTGGGAGCACTGGATGATTTTGCGTTGAATCTGAAACTGGCCGATGACTCCGCCTCGGAGAACTTCGCCTATAACCGTTACCTGCTCGACAACCTCGTCATCAACAAGCAATGGAATTATACCTTCGGCGTGAAGTGGGACCATTACGGCGAAAAAGGCAAATGGACGGTGGTAGCGAGTCGCAACATGCTGCAGAACGACACCTACAAATACTACAACAATGATGAAACCCAACCCCGCAAGTTTGACTACAGCAGCAGCGAGCAGGAAAACAAGTTGCGCATTGAAAACAAAATTTCGGGCAACGGTTGGAAGCTGCTGTATGGCGTTTCATACGAATATGCCCAGTACTTCAACTATTCCAACTTGAGTGAATACAATCCTGCCATTCAAGACACCTTCCGTGTCGATTACCGCACGAATTTCAACCTGCACAAATACGGTGCTTTCATTCAGTCGAGCAAAACGCTTCTCGACCAACGCTTGACGCTATCAGCTGGCTTGCGTGCCGACGGCAACAACTTCAACGCGTCCATGAGTAATCTCAGAAACCAGATTTCACCGCGCGTTTCATTGCGCTACTCCTTCGCACCACAGTGGAGTTTCAACGCCAATGCAGGTATCTACTATCAGCAACCTAACTACCTATCCCTTGGCTACCAAGTGGATGGTGTTTTCGTAAACAAGGATATGCGCTACGTGGCATGCTCGCAAGCCGTTGCAGGCGTTCAATACAACTGGGACAAGCGCAACACGATCATCTCGGTGGAAGGGTTTTATAAGTATTACGACCACTACCCCATCAGCGTGAACCGCGGCATCAGCATCGCCAACCTCGGCGCCGATTTCGGAACGGTGGGCAATGAAGCGTTGACCTCCACAGGCCTGGGTCGCTCAAGAGGAGTTGAAGTGCTTTATCAGCAAAAATTCTTCAAGGGCTTGTATGGAATTCTGGCCTACACCTATGTGAACAGCGAGTTTACAGGGTCAGATGGCTTGTGGGCACCTTCAGCCTGGGACAGCCGACATTTGATTAGCATCACGGGAGGCAAGATGCTCAAGCGTAATTGGGAAGTTGGCTTTGTGTTTCGTTACAGCGGCGGCCTGCCCTACACACCCGACAACGTAGATGCATCCATGAACATTCAGAACTGGAATGCATTGGGTGTTGCCATTACCGATTGGTCGCAGCTCAACCAACAAAGGGCCGGCAACTACCAGCAGCTCGATGTGCGTGTCGACAAGAAATGGTACAACAAGCGCTGGACGCTCGACCTGTATTTCGATATTCAGAATGTATATGGTTATCAAACCCCATTGAAACCAATCCTCGACGTGCAGCGCGATGCGCTGGGCAATCCAGTGGTCGATCCGAATAATGCGTCACAGTACCTCCCGAACTTCATCCCGAATACCAATGGCACGGTGCTGCCGAGTGTGGGGATTATTGTGGAGCTGTAGTAAGGGAGAAGGGAGAGTGGCGAATGGTGAGTTGACGATGCCGCTTCTAGCTAGCAGCAACGGTGCATAGGCTGGTGAGTTGATTTTGGCTCACAAGCCTCACCCCTAACCCCTCTCCAGAGGAGAGGGGAATGCCCTACTAGCAAATCTTCAGAGTTTCAAAAGCGAGTGTAAGCGAGTCCTAATCTTTACAAAGTAAACCTTGTACTAGAAGGTTCTCCCCTCTCCAGTTGAGAGGGTCTGGGGGTGAGGCCTCAGCTGCGCTCGGCCACCACGGGCGCCCAACGAGCGAAGCCCAGGGCCTATTCGGCACACATCCCATCTACCAAAAGGCACGCCCCATAATTCATCCGTCATCTGTAATCTCCTGTGAACAACTCCCCCGTTACCTGACTCAAGTCATCCCACTCCCTTCTTTCATTTGCAATCAGATTCTAACAGTATGAAAAAAGCCTTCAAATGGACCGGCATTGTGCTAGGTGTCCTTTTCTTGTTTTTACTCGTTGCTCCTTTCCTGTTTAAAGGAAAAATCGAAAGCGCCATAAAGCAAGCAGCGAACGATAATTTAAATGCACGCGTCAACTGGAGCGACGTAAGTCTATCCCTCATTCGCAATTTCCCCAACCTACGCGTGAGTGTGGAAGGATTGACCGTCGACAATACCGTAGCGCCTTTCGATAGTGTGCGGCTGGCCAACATCGGCAGCCTCGATGTGGTGGTGGACATCAAGAGTTTGTTCGGCGATGAAATCGTGGTGAAGCGATTTGGATTGGTTGACCCTGTGCTCGACATCCGCTTTGCAGAAGATGGCTCATCAAACATCGACATAGCGAAAGAAGACTCTACCGCTGTGGAACAAGCCCCGGCAGAAGAAGGCGGCGCATTCAAAATGAAGCTGAAAGAGTACTTCATCAAAAACGGAACGTTCCACTACGACGATCGCACCATGCCCATGATCATGAAGTTTGAAGGATTGAACCACGAGGGCACGGGAGATTTTACACAAGACCTGTTCAAGTTGGTGACCACCACGCACGCCGATAAAGCCACGTTCTGGTTTGACGGAATCACATACCTCAACGAGGTGAAGACCGACTTGCAAGCCGACATCGACATGGACATGAAGAACAGTAAATACACGCTGGCCGGCAATAGCATTAAGCTCAATGCGCTCGAACTGGGAGCGCAAGGCTGGGTGGCCATGCCCGGCGAAGACATCGATATGGACATTTCATTCAACGCATTGAAGAACGATTTCAAGCAATTCCTCTCCATGGTTCCTCTTGAGTTTGCGAAAGATGTGCAAGGCGTTGATGCAACGGGCAACCTAGCGTTCAACGGTTTTGTGCGCGGAACCTACAACGACAACAGCATGCCGAGCATCGGCCTCGATTTAGCCATCGACAATGCGCGCTTCAAATACCCCGATTTACCCAAGAGCGTCGACAACATCCATGTGAAAGCAAAAGTATTTGCCGACATGAACAACGAAGACAACACCACTGTCGATGTCGACAAGTTCCACCTCGAAATGGCGGCCAATCCGGTTGATATGACCTTGCACCTGCGCACGCCCGGGAGCGATCCGTACATCGACTTTGCATGCAAGGCAATCGTAAACCTCGACAACGTGCGCGAGTTTATCCCGCTCGAAAAAGGCGACGATGTGCACGGCATCATCAACGCCGATGTGGCGATGAAAGGAAATTACAGCGTGGTAGAAAGCGGCAACTACGAGCGTTTTGATGCGAAGGGTATGATTGATATTCAGAACGTATTGTTCAAGAGCGATTCCCTCCCCTACGACCTGCAAGTGAATAAGGCGGTGTTCAATTTCACACCGCAATTCATCGACCTGCAAGGATTTGATGCGCGCATTGGCAAGAGTGACTTACAAGCTTCCGGAAAAATTGAACGATACCTCGCGTATGCACTTCATGACTCCTTGCTTGTGGGCTCTTTCAACGTGAGCTCGTCTCTCATGGACTTGAATGAATTCATGACGGAAGAAGAAGCCACAACCACCACCTCGCAAGCTCCTGCCGCCGCCGATACCTCGAGCATGAGCCCCATTGAATTGCCCGGCAACATTGACTTTACACTCAATGCCAACTTCGCGAAAATGATATACGACGTGCACGAAATCACCAACGTGCAAGGCGGTATCGTGTTGCGCAACCAAATAGCATCGCTCAATAATTTGCGCATGAACGTGATCGACGGCACGGTGGCCATGACCGGAAATTACAACGCTCAAAACCTTGCTGCACCCAAGATGGATTTTCTGTTCGACATTCAAAACATGGACATCAACAAGGCAGCAACACAGTTTGTTACTATTCAGAAACTTGCGCCCATAGCAAAAGCCTGCAACGGAAAGTTCAGCACGCAATTGAACATGCAGTGCTCGCTTAGCCAGGATATGATGCCCATCAATCCAACGGTGAATGGCGGAGGAAAGCTCGCAACCAAAGGTGTGGTCGTGAAAGACTTTGCGCCGCTGGTGAAACTGGCCGACAAAATAAACTTCGACAAACTGAAGCAGCCGCAAAGCGTGGGCGATGTGAATGTGTCGTTCAAGATTGTGAACGGAACCATCACGGTCGATCCGTTTACCGTGAAGCTCATCGACGGTATGCCGTTGAAAGTATCGGGCTACACCACCCTCGACCAAGCCATCAACTACAATGTGGAAATGGACGTACCCATGACGATGTTCCCCGCAGGTGCGTTGCAACAGGCCAACACGTGGATTGGTGAGCTCAACAAGAAAATCGGATCGAATTTGAGTGTAGGATCAAAGGTGAATGTGATAGCCGTTATCACGGGCACCGTAACCGATCCGAAGGTGAATGTTACGAGCAAAGCCTTGGGCGAAGATGCTGTTGCATCGTTGAAAGAACAAGCCATTGCTGAGGTGAAGGAACAACTCAACAATTTGAAAAACGAAGCGCTAGAGAAAGCTATTGCCGAGAAGGAACGACTTGTAAAAGAAGCGAAAGCACAACGCGAGAAGCTATTGGCCGATGCAGCCGTTCAGCGCGACAAGGCCAAGAAGCAAGGCGAAGAACTGGCCAAGAAAGGCAAAGAAGCCGCCTACAAAGCAGCCGATGATTTGGTAGCCAAGGCACGCAATCCGCTCGAGAAAGCCGCAGCGAAAATCGGAGCCGACAAAGCCAAGAAGGAAGCGGATGAAGCACACAAAAAGGCCCTAGAAAAAGCCAACAAAGAAGCCGACGACGCTTACAAAACCGCAGAGAAGAAATCAGAGAACCTTGTGAAGGATGCCGAAGCGAAGGGCGATAAGATGATACAGGAGGCGGATAAGGCGACGGTGATTAAATAAGTACTGGGGACTGGGGACTGGGGCCCGATTCATTCTCATTGTGTTTCTGATTCTCATTCTAACGTTATTTTTAGAAAGAGAAACACAATCAGAATCAGAATGAGTAAACCGCACTTTAGACTCGCGCTAGTGTGTGACTCAATTCCTCACACAACGAACGGAAAAGCCATTGCCCTTACCCCCGGTAGCTCGTGTGAGATCGACATCGTCGTAGATAATATAGCGATAATAAGCGCTGAGCGTAACAAAATCAGACGAGCTCCAATAATAACCAATGAATTCCAGGTTGCTGTAAGGACCTTGAAGCATGCGATAGCCTCCAGGAATACCGGAAAAACCGCTACTGTTAGTTGCACCGGAATTAGGTGCAGACCATAAACCCGTTGCTGAATCACTCATTCCGAGTGTCTTCATTTTTCCGCCGGCTATGGCTTC
>JBILIX010000373.1:0-5327 GCA_044368835.1 Flavobacteriales bacterium
TCACTTCGGCGCCGTCGTTGATGCCGTCGCCGTCTGTATCCGGGTTGGCCGGGTCTGTGCCATTGAAGGTTTCTTCATCGTTTGTCAATCCGTCATTATCGCAGTCGTTAACTCCAACAGCACTAACGTTGGGTGAGCAAGAGTCGAGTGGATCACTTCCGTTGAGCACTTCATCACCGTCAATGAAACCGTCATCATCGGTATCGGGATTGTTGTTGTCGGTTCCTGCAAGTGCTTCACCGTCGTTGTCAAGGTTGTCGCCGTCGCAATCTGCTGTGCCTACCGCACCAATGGTTGGGTCGCAAGGGTCGAGTGGGTTGGTTCCAAGCGTAATTTCTTCACCGTCGAGAAGGGCGTCACCATCGGTGTCGGAGTTGTTGGGGTCAGTGCCTAAAATTGCTTCGTCATCGTTGGTCAAGCCATCCACATCACAGTCGTCCGTTCCAAGTCCTGAATTAACAGGGTCACAGAAATTCAATGGATTCGTTCCATTGTCAACCTCGTTTCCATCGTTAAAGCCATCGCCATCGGTGTCGGGGTTGCCCGCATCGGTGCCTGCTGCTGTTTCTTCTTCGGTAGTAAGTCCGTCGTTATCACAGTCTACAGTTGCATTTGCAGAAGCTGGGTTGGGGTCACATGAGTCGGTAGGGTTTGTTCCGCCATTTACTTCGTCGCCGTCGTTGATTCCGTCGCCGTCTGTATCAGGGTTGGTTGGGTCTGTACCATTGAAGGTCTCGTTGTCGTTATCCAGTCCGTCGTTGTCGCAGTCTGATGTTCCGAGTGCGCTTGCAAGCGGTGAGCAAGCATCCAGTGGGTTGCTGCCGTTGAGCACTTCATCACCATCAATAAATCCGTCCCCATCGGTATCTGGATTATTGTTGTCGGTTCCTGCCAAAGCTTCACCGTCGTTGTCAAGATTGTCGCCATCGCAATCAGCAGTTCCAACTGCGCCAAAGTTTGGGTCGCAAGGGTCGATCGGAATCGTGCCATTATCAACCTCAGTTCCATCGTTAATACCGTCGCCATCTGTATCAGCATTAGCAGGGTCTGTACCTGCTAGTCCTTCTTCATCGAGTGTTAGGCCGTCGTTGTCACAGTCGTTACTTCCTAATGCGCTTGGATTCGGGTCGCAAGGGTCGTTCGGATTTGTGCCATTGGCTATTTCATCATCATTGGTAATGCCATCGCCATCCGTGTCGTTGTTTGAAGCAACAACACTAATTACTATCTGCGCAGTGTCGCAAGTGCTGCCATCGCATGCTGCATATTCGAAAGCATCCAGACCTATGTAACCGGTGGTTGGCAAATAGGTGTATTCGCCGTTGGCACTAAGGGTTAGTGTTCCGTTCGTTACATCGGTAGCAACGCTGAAAGTGAGAACGTCACCGTCCAAGTCTGTTGCTAATGTTGCAACTGAAGCTGTGTATGACGATTGATTGTCAATCTCGAAGAAACCGTCGCCTGCCACTGGTATATCGTTAATCGGATTTACCGTAATTGCAACGATTGCCGTGTCGCAGTTTGCGTTGATGTCGCACGTGAGGTAGCTTACTTCATCGGTACCAAAGAAGTTGGCATTTGGCACATAGGTAAACGAACCATCGCTGTTGAGTTGGAAAGTTCCGTTCGTTGTGCTGCCCAACAAGGTTGATTCGATGAGGTCTCCATCTGCCTCCGTGTCGTTGGCCAGTACGTTGCCGGTAATTGAAGTGTCTTCATCACCTGCAAAAGCGTCGTCATTGGCCACAGGTGTACTTGGAGTTACCGTAACGTTTATGCTTATGGTTGCTTCGTTGGATACCGCTCCGTCGTCGTCGGTTACCGTGTAAGTTATAGAGTCAGTGCCACTATATCCGGCGGCTGGTGTATAGCTTACTTCACCGGTAAGTGTGTTTGCTACCCATGTGCCGGTCGCAGTGATTAATTCAGTTTGTTGACCAACTGTTGCAGGGTCAAGATCGATGCTGCCGATGTTGATGGTTCCGTCGGCATCTGTATCATTCGCCGTAATATTTGCGAGTGTCGTTGGGGTGTCTCTGGTGGTCGATCCATTGTCATTATTGGCTACAGGCGCAGCATTCGGGCATGGCAGCGCCGGTGAGCTGTCGGTATGCAATACTGTTATGGTTTGTCCTGCTACATCTCCGGGTGTAACTGCAACCAGAATAGAATTAGATGTTCCGTTGCGAACAGGGAAGGTCACACGCACATAGGCAACAGAATCCGGATTAACACCTCCAAAGTGGAGCACAGCGTTACCGAAACCACCGTAGCCTTCACCGGCTGCAACGCTTGTTATATACGATATGCTGTTGAATGAGCAGTCTATTAACTCAGCTGTTGCGCCATGCGCGATAGCAGTTGCGCCATCGCCTAAATTCCAGAGTGCGTTTACTTTTAGGTAATTCGTGTTGTTGAGGTTGTTCTGCCAAAGTTGGTTGGCGCCGCTCTCATTGCTCACATACAGGTCGAGGTCACCGTCGTTGTCATAGTCAACGAATGACACTGCGTTGGCATCGCCGGCTGGATTGATACCATAGTTGACCGGTGAGCTAGGACGTGAAAACTGCAGTGTAGCGGGGTCTTCGTTGATGAAAAGGTAGCCGGAGGTAAACACATTGGCAAGGTATATATCGATGTCACCATCGTTGTCTACGTCGCCTGCGGTAACACCATCGATGTTGGATGAGTTGAGGTTAATACCGGCAGAACTTGCGGGTTCTCCGGTTGCTATAAGATTGCCATTGTCGTTGCGCCAAATTTGATTGGTTCCATTGTCTGTCCAGAATAAATCCAAATCTCCATCATTATCGAAGTCGGCCCAAAGCACACCACCTTTGTTGCTGTTTACCGCGTTTTGATCGAAGGCATCTTCTGCGAATGTGCCATTGCCATTGTTGATGAATACGTCACCGGACGATTGTCGGCGCACGCATATATCTACATAGCCGTCACCGTTGAAGTCGGCTGCTGCTGCGTAGTCGCCGGTTGTTCCACCGGTGGGTAGACCTGTTGAAGCATTATTTACGGCACTGAATTGTCCTGATCCGTTGTTAGATAGTATGTCGACTCCAAAACCATGGTCGTCTACTATCATGTCTATGTCCCCATCGTTGTCATAGTCAACTAGCAAAATACCTTCTGCGTTGATACCGCCACTGATAGAACTGATAACCTGATTGGGGTCTTGAGAAGTTGTGCCGAAGCTGTAAGCCGGAGTTGCTCCGGCCCCTTGGTTCAACCAAACTTCTATGCGGTTGAAGGTGTTTACAATGAAGTCGGTATTACCGTCATTGTTGAAGTCACCGGCAACTGCTGAGCGCTCCTTCACCGATGCGCCAAGCTCGAGTGCGTGGGTATCGGTCACATCTGTAAAGGTGGCTCCGGCATTCGAGAAGAACAATCGGCTGCCGGCCGATGTGCTTTCTGTGTTGACCAGCAAATCGAGGTAGCCATCGTTGTTGAAGTCGGCCCAGCATACACCGGCATCTTTCGAACCGGTTGTTGCAAGTCCTACCGAAGCAGCAACATCTGTAAACGATTGGGCGTAGCCCGCGAGTGCGGTTACAAGGATGAGCATCCATGCTACGAATGCGTTGCGCAAAAAGGTTTTCATGTAGAAATACGCTTTAATTACTAAAGTTGATTTTGGGTTGTGTATCGGCATTAAATCGAATACACGGTATCATCGTCAAATGAAATAGATTTATGGACCTTGCAACTAGCTTGAAAATGAATGTGCTAACAGGTGTTTGTTTATTGAGTGAATAAGGCCGTAATCAATTCATTTTTTGAGAGATAACCACTAAGACTACTTTTGTGACATAATGAAAGAAAAGGAAGTATCGACTGAATTGACCCTCGCTGGAGCACAACGCTTGGTCGACGATTGGATCCAATCGGTTGGAGTGCGCTATTTCAACGAGCTAACCAATATGGCTATGCTCACAGAAGAGGTGGGTGAGGTTGCTCGCATTATTGCTCGTCGGTATGGAGAGCAAAGCGAAAAGCCATCGGACGCTGAAAAAGTGTTGGCCGATGAACTGGCTGACGTATTGTTCGTGCTGATATGCCTGGCAAATCAGACCGGTGTCGATTTGGAAGGTGCTCTCAAAAAGAACCTGGAGAAAAAGTCTTTACGCGATGCAGAGCGCCACGTAAACAATCCGAAACTGGGCAACTAGTACTTTTCCAGACTAGGGTCGATGGTGTCGATCCAAGCCATAATGCCGCCTTCCAATGAGGAAACGTTGTTGAAGCCCATTCGGTTGAGGTGAGCAACAACCGCTTCGGATCGTCGTCCTGATTTGCAGTGAATAATCACAGGCACATCGAGTAGAATCTCCGCGGTGCGGCGCACAATCTCATCCATCGGCATGTGGGTCCCGCCTATGCTGCAGGTGTCAACTTCATACTGCTCACGTATGTCAATCAATTGATGAGCAACTCCGGTTTTTTTCCAATCGGCTAAAATGCGCGGTGAAATGGCTTGCATGGTTTCCATTAGGATTTGAACTTCTTAACGGCACTTTCCGGCAGAAAATCAAAGAAGGTGTCACCACGAAGTCCAAGGCGCAGGCATTCAAGCGGAATTACTTCGTTCTCTGCGATGTTGCCAAGGTTAACGTTGGCGCCAAATTGTTTGATGAAATATACCTGCTGGGGCTTCTTAGGGGCTTCCCAGAGAATGTCTTCCGGGTTTACATTCTTAATGATTTTATTGATGAGCATTACGTGTGCCTGACCATTTGGGCGATAGATGCCAACAGTGCCGCTTTCACGTGCTTCAGCAATAACCTTCCACGAGCCTGCAGCAAGTTCGTGTTGCATCATTTTAATCCAGCGTGCCGGAGAAATAAGAATACCTTCTTCTTTTGACCCTACCTCTGAAAGCACTTTGTAGTTTTTAGCGAATTCACTGATGACCTCACACTTCTTTCCGTGGGCGATGCTCATGCTGCCATCCGAAATTTCTACGGTGTCAAGACCCAGGCCATCTACATACTTCTTATAATCATCTATTTGTCCGCGCACATAGAACGCTTCGAAAAGGGTTCCACCTACGTATACACGCATGTTGGCCTTTTTATAGAGCGCAACTTTCTCCTTCACATTCGACGCAAAGGCCGATGTTCCGAAGCCAAGTTTTACGATATCTACTTGATCGTGGGCGCTGTCTATAAGGTCTTCCGCCTGGCGTAGGCTGAGTCCTTTGTCCATTACCATGGTCAAGCCCGAATTGCGATTTTTCTTGGTTCGCTCGGGTATGTTTTTGAGTTTGAAATTCATGTAGTATTCAATAGAGGCGTGCAAATATGCAAAGATTT
>JBILIX010000160.1:0-5311 GCA_044368835.1 Flavobacteriales bacterium
GTCGTCATTTTTCATCGACTACAAGCCCGATTTCTCCTTTGGTGATTCGTTGCTTGGTATTGAGAATGTACCGCAGGCGGGCTTCAACCTAGCATTGCTAGCCTCCTTTAACCCAATCAAGAACGTGAACTTGCGGTTTGTTCCGGGCCTGTCGTTTCAGGATCGCGGACTCAACTATACGTTTCTCACAGAAGGTAATAAGGTGGAGACCTATCTCAAACGAACGGAGTCGGTGTGGTTGCAGTTTCCGCTTATGCTCAAGCTACGCACCAACCGGGCAGGCAATTTTGCGGCCTATGGTCTTATAGGAGGCTGCTACGGCATCGACATGCAATCGCAGAAGGACGTGAATGATGCGGCAGCCGGAAAGATTGTCGTGAAACTTCAGAAGACCGATATGACGATAGATGCAGGTGGTGGTTTCGACTTTTTTCTCCCGTACTTCAAGTTCGGTATTGAAATGAAAACCGGCTTCGGCATGAGGGATGTGCTTATACAGGAGGGCAACCAATTTACCGACCCCATCTCGCGCTTGCGCACGCGCACCTTCGTTCTCTCTCTTTGTTTCGAAGGTTAGATTCTTCACGCAGGCGTGTTCATAATCGAATCATTTCATGCGTTGTAAGTGTGTGCAGTGATCGCATTTTTGGAGCATGAAAAAGTGGATTCTTCGCGCTATAAAAAACAAGTACACGCTCTCTACAGTTGTCTTTTTGTTGTGGCTTACCTTTTTCAATGAAATCGATTTGATTTACATCTTTCAATCGCGCAAAGAGGTTGCTGCCTTGCGAACAGAGGTGCAGCGCATGAAGGATGACAATGCACGCGCTGCGGAAGCGTTGCACGACTTAACTACAAATACCTATTCGCTCGAGAAATTTGCCCGCGAAAATTATTACATGAAGCGGGAGAATGAAGAGGTGTATGTTTTCAAAGAGCGTCCAGCTCCTGCTAAGCAATAAGTAGGTTTTTAAAGTCGTTCCTTTTTTCAATCCCTAATTATTTTATTATGAAACACACACTTGCCATTCTGTTTTGTCTGTTGGCGCAGGTAGACTGTATAGTTGCTCAGAGTGCCGACAGCACGAGCAATTTCAAGGTGTATATCAATTGTAATTACTGCTACCAGGATTTTCTGAAGACTCAGATTACATGGGCCAATTTTGTGCAGGATCAATTTGTGAGTGATGTCGATCTTACGATTACCAGCTTGCGCACGGGCAGCGGTGGCAATGAATTTCAGTTGCAGTTTGCAGGTAAGAAAGAACTGGTTGGATTGCGTGATACGATGAAGTTTAACACCAATGCCATCCAAACAGAAAATGAGGTTCGCGAAATGCTTACACGCAAGGTGAAGCTTGGACTCGTGCGCTATGCTGCCTGCAGCAGCACCGGCGATTGCCTGAAAATTGAGAGCACATCGGAGCAGGACAGTCTCGATTTAGGTATTGGAAGCAACCCTGAAGAAGATGCCTGGAATGCTTGGGTGTTTCGCATCGGTGCGAATGGAAATGTAGGTGCTCAAAAGGTATATCAGTCGGGCTATTTCAACTCTTCTTTGTCTGCATCACAGGTGAAGGAGACGCATAAAATATCATTCGATGTGCGCGCGAATTACAGTGAACAACGGTATGATTACTCAGGTTTCAAGGATACTTACATTTTACGCTCACAATCTGCCAATGCATCGTATGTGCATTCCATTAATGATCATTGGTCGGCCGGTGGCTTTGCTTACACCGAGCGAAGCGATTTCAGTAATTATGACCTGTTTCAAAACGTTGCAGCCGCTGTTGAGTACAACTATTTTCCATACCAAGAGGCCCAAACCAAATCGCTGACGATGGTATACCGGGCTGGTTTTACTTACTACGATTTTCAGGAAGAAACGATTTTCAATAAAACGGTTGATCGAATACCATCTCAATCGCTCACGATTGCAGCATCGTTTACCAAAGATTGGGGGCAGTTGTCAACGGGAGTGGAAGTGGCCAGTTTTCTCAATGATTTCGATCGAAACCACTTGTTCTTTTGGTGCAATTACGAAGTACGCATCTTCAAAGGTCTTTCAGCGAGCTCTTGGATGAGCTATAGCATTCAGCGCGACCAGGTGAACATCCGTCTCGATGGAGCTTCCCAAGAAGAAGTGCTGTTGCAACAACAGCAATTGTTGACGGGCTTTGAAATGAACGCCTACGTGGGGTTGAGTTATCGATTTGGTTCGATATATAACAATGTGGTGAACCCGAGATTTAATTGAGAAGGGCGAGGGGCTAAGTGCGAAGTGCGAAGTGCGAGGGGCGAAGGGCGAAGTTGGGTTGCAAATTTTAATCCGTCATCCGTCATCAGTAATCTGCACTCCGTAATCATCAACCGTTCACCTTCCTGCTATGGCTCCCAGTATTGCTTTCGCATCGAATGGGCCGTACACTTCCTTGCGGGGTCGAAGCGATGAAGTGCCATTCGATTGGAGGTATTTTTCGATGGGGTCTTCGTCGATATACAGTGCCTGAGCAACTCCTTCGGCAATCATCTGCGCTGCATAGTCTTTATAAATGGAATACTCTTGCAGGGCGTAATTTGAAATTTCGAAGCCCAAAGCATCGAAGAATGTAGTGGAGTAGATGCTGATCTGAATGCATGATTCACGCAGGAGCAGCGAAAGCGATTGCTCCGAGTCGATAATTACGAAACCGTCGCTCTCCAAGGCTCGATACAGTTCCTTGTTCTTTTCAAGCGGGTGCATTTTGATGACCCATTTCCATTCGGGGTGCTTATCCATGCAAGGCTTTAACTGCTTAGCATAGGCCACATATTCTGCGTGCATGTTCTTTTGTGCACAGATGAGCACCTGTTGGTTGGGGGCGGTTGCTTGCGGTTGGGCCTCCGGTTGCCACAGGTAGTCTCCGCCTACAGTAATGCTCGAGTCATTGAATTCAACACCCTTCAGGAGCAGCTCTTTCCAGTAATTGCCATACACACAAATATTATCGGGGAAGAATGCGTTTTTAATGCCCTCCTTGAAAACGGCCGGATATTGATAGTATAAATCATTACCCGAAATAAGCCCGTGCTGGAATTCGACACATCGAATTCCCAAGATGTTCAGTGCGGCTATAAGCCCTTCATTGTGGTAGTGACTGATGAACACAACCGACTTTACAGGTTGCTTTTGAAACAGCGCATAATAGAATCGGAAGTCGTCGAAGAAGACGTGCAATGCGGAGAGAATGTGCGCTTTCTGTTTTTCAGACCATGCATCCGATCGAAGGGTACGTTGTGCAACCTCGGTAACCTCTTTGAGTAACGCAATTTCCGTGTGGTCGGGGGCTGCAAAGTTGCGTGGTATCGTATCGAGTGATGCGTCGCAACGCAGACGGGGCTCTTTCTTGCGGCTCAGCACCGATATCTTACTTGTATCAAAGAGGTTAACAGCGCGCTCCATGTAAATGGAATGCCATTGTTCGGAGTTGTCGCGCGCGATGCGAGCAGGATCGATAAATACTATTTCACGCAGTGTAAGTCTTGTGCCAGGGCTGCGTCGAATTGCTTTGTATTGGAGCAACGCCCTTTGAGCCAACAGCGGCCAATGCAAGTAGTTTTTGAGTATGCGATAATCTGCGCCCGCTTGCTCGTAGGTTAGTGCATGCTGGAAAATTTTCAGGTATGAATATCGGGTGCCACAGTACAACGATGAGTCACTCAATTTTTCTTTGAAAAGAGCATTGAGGTGCTCAAACGATTGTATTTGGATTTCACCCGACACGCTTACTTGGCGCTGTAAGGTTGTTCAATTGCTGACTTCAGAGCAGCTGCATCGAATTTGTTTCCTTCAATTCCTTCAAACGACTTCATGATGTTGCCATTCCAGAGGTAGAACAAACCGGGTGTGCTTGCGTTGCTTCCCAGCACAGTCCAGAATTTCGGGATATCGATCACCTGATAGGGTTTGTTGAAGCCGGTTTCTTTCAAGAATTCCGGAATCAAAAAGGCTTCTTCGTCCATGAAGATGATGTAGGTGTCGGGCAGTTTCATTTTCGCCGCTAATGCTTTTAGTTCCTTCGCTGTTTCGCGGCAATGATCGCAACCTGGAGCGAAGAAGCAAACGAGTTTTTTACCTTCATCTAGATTTACTTTTTTGCCACCGATGGTTTTGAAATCAGAGAAACGTGATTTCACTTTAGCGGGCTGTGCTTCTTCTACTTTCGCTCCTGAAGCAGTATCGGCAGGAAATGTAATGGCCTTCGTGGTATCAGCATAATTGCTTTGAACAAGGCTGTCATACTTATCGTCGACAGAAGGAATATTGTTTTCCCCAATAACCTCGGTTGTTTGCTCAGTCTCTTCTTCACATGGGCAAAACGGAAAAACCGCGAACATGCCAAATGCTGAAACGGAGTAGATGAACATCGGAACCATGAAGCGGTTTTTTCCCTTTTCATGTTCCTCTGTGGTGCGGTAGATATATACTAAGAGTCCGAGGGTAAGGACGTTCTTGATAAACGCTTCGAGTGGCGTCATAGGAATGAGTTGGCCGAAGCAACCGCAGTTGCCATTCATGGCACCGTGCTTCACCATTTCGATGGACAGATGCACGCAGAAGGCTACCAGCAAGAATGCAGTAACCGGAATTACGAAACGCTTAATGAAGTGGCGTTGCAGAATGGCAATACCGATAGCAACTTCCAATGCAATAAGCAAGCGCGAGAAGTAGGGTGCATCGCACCATCCGCATATGCCTAAATCGACCAATTGTTTTTCGAACATCCAAAGGGGAAACATTTTGGATACGGCAGAAACCAAAAAGAGAATCGAAACTACAATGCGTGCAGTCCAGGGAAGATAGGCTTTCATAGTTTAAATAAGTGGAGTGATTATTCGGTGTATTTAATGTTCAACTGCCCGTTGGTGATAGCCTTGATCTGGCCATTCAGCGGATTGACTAGGTTTATTTGAAACGTAGCATTCAGTTGATTCGTTGTTTCGTTGTGTCCGGTAATTGTTATGGTCCCGGGTTGCTCATTGGTAGCCTCCCAAACCATCGCAAAGTTGTCGGTGTAGAGCATGTAGTTTTCATCGGCGGATAATTCATACGTTCCAACCGACAAGCTATCAAGTTCCAGAGTAAGTGTTTGTCCTTGCGTAGAAACACCATTTACGGTCAGGAAGATACCATAATCACCAAACAGGGAGGCGTTGGCGCAACGTTCGCTGCCATCGACAGTCCATTTCAGCATGCCGTTGGGCAAGCTGCATACAATAGGTGTCTCGATAACTTCCTCCTCCTCATCCGCACAGGAAACCAGAAGAA
>JBILIX010000161.1:0-5283 GCA_044368835.1 Flavobacteriales bacterium
TTATATCAACAGAATTCAAGCCCATGGAAACACCCAAGAAAATCCCCACCTCACTTTACGCCGAGATGACCCCCAACCCGGCGGCTATGAAGTTTGTTGCCGACCGCGCGCTCATCACCGGAGGATTGCAAGTCGAATACAGAAGTAAAACGGAAGCAAAAGGTTCTTCGGCGCTGGCTGAAGAGCTTTTCAATTTTCCATTTGTTACCAGTGTTTTCATCAGCAGCAACTACGTCACCGTATTGAAGGATGAATCGCTTGGTTGGGAAATGATTGTGCAACAACTGCGCGAGTACATCCGTGAATGGCTCATGGAAAACGAAGTCGCAGTAAGTGCTATACCTGCCGAATTGGTAAACCGCACACGCGAGGCCGCTGCCGGCAACGATACAAGCGCAACAAACAAAGAGGCTTTAGACTATAGCGGATTTGAGCCAACTGAATACGACGATGAAATCCGGTTCCTTTTACACGAGTATGTTCGTCCGGCAGTAGAAAGCGATGGAGGCGCAATCGACTTCATGGCCTACCGCGATAAAAAAGTATATGTTCAACTGAAGGGCTCTTGCAGCGGCTGTCCGTCATCTACTGCAACCCTAAAAGGAGGCATCGAAAACCTGCTGAAAGCAAAGATGCCGGATATCGTTGAAGAGGTAGTTGCAGAGGCAGTATGAGCGCATCGCGACGACTCGTATTGATTCACGGATTCACGGAGCGGCCATCCATGTGGGATGCATTGGTGAGCGAACTCAACGACCCACACATTGCTATCTCCACACCTTCTATACCCGGCCATGGCGTGCATCCTGACCTAGTGCATGAATACACCGCCAAGGCCTATTGTGAGGCTCTTCTGAAACAAATTCCACAAGACGAATTGCCCTGGATAGTGATTGGCCACTCTATGGGCGGATACCTTGCCTCGAGCCTGGTGAAGATGGTGCCCGAGCGCATTCACGCGTTGGGTTTTTTTCATTCGAAAGCAGGTGCCGACAACGCGAGTAAGATTGACGACCGAAAACGCGCAATGGCCGCTGCATCTCAGAGCAAAGATTTATACCTCGCCACCATGTTGCGCAATACAATGGCAGAAGGGAATGTTGCCCAGTTTCAACATGAGTTAAGCGACATGATTGAAGCCGCTCAACACGATATCACATCCGATTGCATTGTGGCTGCACACTCGGTAATGATTGAACGCCCCGACAACGTTGAGTACCTGAAGAATGTAGCTTTTCCTCTTTATTACTTCCTGGGTATGCAAGACAAATCGATACCCTACGAACAAATCAAACCAGAATTGGAATCACTGCCTGAGGCTCACATACAAATCATCGAAAACGCAGGCCACATGGGGCAGATAGAATGCAAATCAGATGCTGTAGAATGGATTCGTTCGATGTGCATGGCTTGATACAAAACATGCTGTAACAATCCCGCTATACTGCGTTGCGTGAACTAAAGAATTTTCGCCATTTACGGAAGACGAACCGCAGCATACTTCCTATAGTCTGAAGCCACTTGCAGTGCTCTCTTGAAGTCAGGATCGGTTTCCAGCGATACGCGTATCATCGCTGTATCATCAAACAGACTGCGAGCGAATTGGCCCTTAATGCGAGACTTCAACTGCGAAGAGATTTTCTTGACTACCTGCTTGTTGATCTTGATCTCTTCCGTCTCAGCCATTTCAATCAATCCTGTTAGCATCGCATCCGTTACGGTAAACTTGGCTATGAAATCGTCGGCAGACTTGTACTTGCGCAAGTCCTTTCGATGTGCGTCCAAATAGGTGAAGCAATAATTGCGAATAATTCCGCTGTAAGCTATTTCCGACAAAAGACCGGAGAAATACATGCTATCGAGCGGCACAAATACATCGGGCATAATGCCGCCGCCGCCATACACCAATCGTCCGGAAGGGGTTCTAAATAGAAGTGAATCCGGGAATCGCACGCTATCGGCACTGGTGAGTTCTCCCTTCTCCAACCGTTTTTGAAAGTCGTTTTCATAGACAATTGAATCACCATAAGGCTTTTGAATGCAACGCCCGGTTGGTGTGTAGTATCGTGCCACGGTGAGGCGAAGAGCGCTGTTGTCGGCCAACTCCATCTCGTGCTGCACCAACCCTTTGCCAAATGAGCGGCGGCCTACAGTAACTGCTCTATCCCAGTCCTGGAGGGCACCTGCAACGATTTCGCTTGCCGACGCAGAGTTTTGGTCGATCATGACAACCACGTTCAAATCGCGGTACTTACCTTTTTTGCTCGAACGTATTTCGTCTTCACCGGTGTGAATGCCTCGGGTGCGAACAATTGTTTTTCCTTCCGTAAGAAACTCCTCCACAATTTCTGCAGCTTGATTCAATAACCCGCCGCCATTTCCGCGCAAATCAAGAATGAGCGATGAGCAACCGTTTTCTTCCAGCTTTTCCGTTGCCTCTAAAAACTCATCATAGGTCTTCTCTGCAAAACGATCGATTCGAATGTATCCAACCGAATCGTTTACCATAAACGATGCGTTCACACTTTCAATCGGAATACTTCCACGCTCAATACTAAACTCTTTGACACCTGCCTCACCCGGCCGCACAATTGCAACGCGCACCTGGCTGCCCTGCTTGCCCTTCAATAATTTTTGCGCCTTATCGCCGTTGAGCTCCTTGCCTGAGATCACCTGGCCATCGACCATAACAATGCGATCGCCCGATTGAAGACCTGCCTTTTCTGAAGGGCCACCGGCTATAGTTTTTACCACCATGAGCGAATCGCGTAGAATCAGAAACTCAATGCCTACTCCACTAAACTCACCCTTCATACGCTCCTTTTCCAATGCAACTTCTTCAGAACCCATGTAGTAACTGTGCGGATCGAGGTTTTTCAAAACACTGGCAATTGCATCCTCGATGAGTTGCTGTTTGTTGATACTGTCGACGTAGTTGTCTTCAATGAAGTCGATCAGGCTTACCAGCTTATTCGCATTTTGTTCGACCGATGGCTTTACTTGCAATAGATTCTTGTCGCCAAGGTTGGTCCCTATAAACATACCCGCAATAAGCGTAAGTGCAAATAACAGCGGTTGAACCGGTGAAGGTTTGCGATCATTCGTTTGGGGAGTAGGGTCTAAAGACCCCGGAAGTTCGTTGCTCATAGAGTGGCACAAATCTAATCAGCTAAAGGAAAAAGCAACTTCGCATGGCGAAGATGTTTAGAGAAATTATGAGCCTATCCTTCTATATCGGGAATACGAACAATTTCGAGTTCAGCGCTTCGAAGGAAATCGAGGCCTGTCGTGTCTTTGTACTCGTTGATGTATACCATACGTCGGATGCCTGCCTGCAAGATGAGCTTGCAACATTCCTTGCAAGGCGAGAGCGTTATGTACAGCGTTGAGCCTTTTGCGTCGTTGGCAGAACGCGCAATCTTCAGAATGGCATTGGCTTCAGCGTGAAGGACATACCAATGCGTATCCCCACCATCATCTTCGCAAGGATTCGGAAAACCGCTCGGTGTGCCGTTGTAGCCATCACTGATAATCATGTTATCGCGCACCACTAGAGCGCCGACTTTTTTGCGGGTGCAATGAGAAAGTGCAGCCCATTCAACAGCCATTTTTAGATAGGCTCTGTCGTAGCGTTCCTGTTTGCTATAGGTCGTTTGCACGTGGTGATAAGAATTGGTTTGCAAAAGAACAGTATAATTGGTGTTGCACATACCTTTGAAGCATGAAGATTTATACCCGAAAAGGCGACGACGGAACAACTGGACTATTAGGCGGAGTGCGTGTGGCCAAACACCATGCGCGTATTGAGGCATACGGAAACGTGGACGAGCTCAATTCTTACTTGGGTTTATTGCGCGACCTGCTTGCCGGTAGCCCTCACAAGGAAATGCTTCTCACCGTGCAAGACCGTTTGTTTACCATCGGCAGCCACCTGGCACTCGATCCATCACATGCGGGAAAGATGCAACTGCCGGAGCTTCATGCCGAAGATGTCGACGCACTGGAAAAAGCCATGGATGCCATGGACGAAAAATTGCCCCCGATGAAAAACTTCGTGTTGCCAGGCGGGCACCCAACGGTTTCTCACATACACATCGCTCGTTGTATTTGTCGGAGAGCTGAACGCAGCATCGTTTTTCTGAATGAGCAATCGGCGCTTGAACCTTTGATTTTAGAGTACATGAATCGACTCAGCGACTACCTATTCACGCTTTCGCGCATGGTTTCTGCTGAAAACAACGCGCTAGAAACACCTTGGATTCCTCGTCAATAAAGGCTTTCAAGTTATTTTCCAATTTAACTCGAATTCTGTTGCAGAAAAGAGTGAAACAATTATTTTCGCGCAACGTTAACCCTTTACGAATTTTATAATCCGACAATACTATGTACTGGACACTCGAACTGGCCTCCTATCTTGAAGATGCTCCGTGGCCCGCGACCAAAGATGAGTTGATTGACTTTGCTATGCGCACCGGTGCGCCCTTGGAAGTGGTAGAAAACCTCCAACAAATTGAAGACGATGAAGAAGTATTTGATACCATCGAAGACATTTGGCCGGATTACCCAACCAAAGAAGACTTCTTTTTCAACGAAGACGAATACTGAAAAAAGCCGCGTTTGCGGCTTTTTTGTTGATCGGGGTTTTTAACATAACCTCTTGGAATAAAAGACATAAATCAGTTTACACGCTGATTTCAGCGTTTAACTTGCCTCAAACTTTTAACCGCGTCATGAATAAACTTCTACTCCTTTTCGGAATGGCCCTTCTTTCGTTGGGCATCAACGCGCAAATCAGGTTCACCATGGTCGATCCTGCAAATGCGCAAATCACAATTCAAAACTTCGGCACAGAGGCTGTCGACATTCAGCAATACCGCTTGTGCGCTTTGTTTGAATATGCTTCGCTGTCAAATGCCAGTGTATCTGTAACTGATGGCAGTTTCAACCTTGCCGGTGGTGCCGCTGTGACCATTAACTGGGCTGCTTCACAGGGTTTTAACACAACCGCCAGCGACCTCGGGCTTTACTTGCCAATGGGAAGCTTTGCAAGCGCTGCCAATATGGTCGACTTCATGCAATACGGTGATTTCGGACAAGGCAGAGAGAACGTTGCTGAGGCGGCGGGACTTTGGATTGCAGGCACCTTCTTGGAAGGCAGCGGACCCTGGATGTATACCGGAAATGGAAGTGAAAGCACGATCGCGTTTTGGTCAACAGTTGGTGGCGCAGGCTGCACCGCCCCCGATGCATGTAACTACAACCCAATTGCTACTGAAGAAGACG
>JBILIX010000365.1:0-2657 GCA_044368835.1 Flavobacteriales bacterium
TCAATCGTTAAAAAGAGCATGGGGTAACTGGACGATGGCCACTGAGCAGCAGCGAATGCTCGCCCATGCAGCAGCAGTTTTCTCGAACAACTTCACGAACCACATGCAGCATATAGCCCACCAGCTATTGCATGAAGCAAACTTGCCAAGTCAATTGCTTCACCCCATGGTAAAAGCGCATATGAAGCTGCTCGATAAGCTTGAGCCATCGGAAGTTCAAACAGGCCCAGCGAAGCGCAACGACATTGAAACGATTCACCGTCATATCGCCTTGCTTCAATCACACCCCGACTGGAAAAAGGTTTATGAAATAATCTCCGAAGACATCATCAACAACTACCATAAAAAGTACTAAGTGCGAGGTGCGAAGTGCGAGGTGCAAAGCGCTCCCTTCAACTTTCAACTTTTCAACTTTCAACCCACATGAATTACAAAGCCAAACTCAAAACCATACAAACCTTCTGCTTCGACGTAGACGGCGTGTTTACGAACAATACGGTATGGCTCATGCCCGATGGCGAGCAGGTGCGCACGGCCAATGTGCGCGACGGTTACGCGGTGCAGCTTGCGGTAAAAAAAGGACTTCGCATTGCCATCATTAGCGGCGGAAAAAGTGAAGCAGTGCGTAAGCGATTTGAAGGATTGGGTGTAACAGAAATCTACCTCGGTTCAGCCAAGAAAATCGACGTCTTCAAAGGCTTTCTGGAAAAGCATGGCATTTTACCGGAAGACGTCTGCTATATCGGCGACGACATCCCGGACTATGCTGTGATGAGTCACTGCGGATTGGCTGTTTGCCCGGCTGATGCGGCTGCAGAAATCAGGAGCATTGCGCATTACATCTCACCGAAAAAAGGCGGTGAAGGCTGCGTGCGCGATGTGCTTGAGCAAGCTATGAAATTGAAAGGCATGTGGATGGACGAAGAAAGTATGATCTGGTGAAACAACGCCTCGAAAATAATTTTGCAGAAAAAACGTACTACAGACGAACTCGCATATGAAACGAATATCCACATTGTTCCTGGCCCTCGCTAGTCTAAGCGCATTTAGTTTTTCTGCGGAAGAAACCGAGCAAAAAATTGCATACCTGTACAATCAGTTATCTGCCTCTGTCGACGATGCACGCAGCGACTCTATCTGCGAAGCTATGCGGCAAACGTGGATTGCATCCTTTGAGGAAGCCGAAGTATTTGACTATCCATTTAAGCAAATCAAATTCTGCACACTCATCTCGAAAGACCATCACATTCGGTTGTTGAACTGGAACTTGCCCTACCGCGATGGATCTTACAAATACTTCTGTTTTTTGCTCGTTTGGGATGAATCACGTAACCATTTTGCATGGTATGAATTGCAGGACTCGCAGCACGAGCCCGAAAAATTGGAATCGCGTTTCCTAACTCCCGAAAAATGGCTCGGCGCATTGTATTTCGAGATAATTCCCATGACAAAGAAAGGGCGAAGCAACACCTACACGCTGCTTGGATGGGATGGAAAAGACAACCTCACTACGCGTAAAATAATAGATGCTCTTACCATTACCGGCGACAAGATTCGATTGGGGGCAAACCTCTTCGAATACGAAGGCGACACACGCAAACGCATTCTTTTAGAGTACAGTAATGAAGTAAGCGCGTCGGTCAGGTATTACCCCAAAAAGAACTGTATTGTGATGGATCATCTTTCACCCAAGAATCCGATGATGCAGGGCATCTACGCCGATTACGGGCCCGACGGCACCTACTGCCTTTTCATGCTGAAAAAAGACAAATGGCTGTTCATGGATGAAATCGACATCAGCCAATTTGCCGACGACGACTCCAAACCCTACCGCGATCCGCGAAAACTCAACTAGCTTAAAGCTTGCGGAATTTTACTTCTTCGCGAATAGTTCCACCTACTACCTGCACTACGTAGAAGCCGGAAGTCAGGGCATCAACATCCAACGGAATCGTAGTGCTTCCTATCATGACGGGCGATTGAGCCGTGTAAAGCAGTTTACCCGTCAGATCGAACACATTGAACGTAACGACATCTTCAACCGGAGAATCGATTGTCAGATTCGCCTCCGACTCGGTCGGATTCGGCCATACAATTACATCGGCCCGCTTCATTACTGACTGAGCTTTCTGAACACCCGGCAACATAGGTTGCAATGCGGGTGTTTGATAGGTAAGCGAGTTGAAGTTGATGTAGCTCACCCACTCCGGGTGGTCGATAAACGGATTGCGATTCAGCTGTTTGCTTTGAATAAAGTCGTTGCGGGCAATTTCGTATGCATCGGGTGCATCGGTTGCATGCCAGGTGAGCAGTGTTGCGAGGTCTTGCGGATCTTCGCTTAAACCAGGGAGAATAACATTGTTCAAGTTGTTGAACGTCCAGTTAAAACCGCTCACACCGTTATAGCGGAGTGACATGTAGAGGAGTGAACGTGCTGCATCTCCTTTATGAATTTCACGAGGCTCATACACCGTATTTCCATTCACATCGTAACCATAAGTACCCAACAAATACGTGCTGATGGGAGTAACCACTTCGCCTAGCGGATGGTTGCTGCGAACCGCGTTGGCGTTGTTCTGATTTACAGGAAAAAGGTGATGCTGATCGGCATACTCATTCAATGCAGTACCGCCACCGCTTGGCATCCACGATACGCA
>JBILIX010000009.1:0-17472 GCA_044368835.1 Flavobacteriales bacterium
ATAGGTTGTGGAAAATTGAATGAAGACAGACACACCGTCTCTTCATCCTGCAAAACACCATCGGCATCCAAATAATTTACCTGCAGACATACCTGTGCATAGGAGTATGCATTTAACGGTATAGAAAATAGATTGAAGGTGGTTCCCGAATTTGCCTGCCCCGAAAGGGTCAGCTCGTTGATTAATAAAAGTGGCGCACCGGCTTGATCCTGCTCATAAACAATCCAAGTGAAGTTATAGGTACCACCGAATGCACAATCGCCGGCGGCATAGCCCATGAAAGTTAGTTCTTGATCTTCGCATGAAACAGGTAGTTGATTCATCGCAATAGCGAGATCACATTGCGCATTCATTGCTGAAATGGTCATCAGCAAACCGGCAAGCAGTAGTATAATTTTTTGCATTGTATTTTGGTGTTAAGGTGATTGTGAAAGTAAGACGGAATTTCATAGTCATGGGTTGCATTTTATTGGGGACCGGGGACTGGTTACTGAGTAGTGGTTACTGGGGTCTGATTCGGGGTACCCAGCAACCAGTACCCAAAATCCAATTTTCCCTTATATTCGCGCCCCGAATGCCCAACCGGCATTCTATAACCAACACGAAACCAATTATATCACATCAATGGATAGTTTGATTTACATCGTTCCGGCCCTCGGAGTATTGGGCCTTATTGTTATGGCCATTAAGTCGGCCTGGGTGAGCAAGCAAGATGCGGGTAACGACCGTATGAAAGAAATCGCCGGCTATGTTGCAGAAGGTGCTATGGCCTTTTTGAAAGCCGAGTATAAAATATTGGCCGTTTTCGTGGTCATCGCAGGAGCAGCATTGGGTTTGCTGTCACAAATGGTAGCCACGTCGCACTGG
The DNA here is from genome assembly GCA_044368835.1 of Flavobacteriales bacterium. Lineage (GTDB taxonomy): Bacteria > Bacteroidota > Bacteroidia > Flavobacteriales_D > Sanyastnellaceae > JAIBBG01. The sequence goes on from JBILIX010000009.1 coordinate 868, forward strand.
CTCATCGTGATTGCTTTCGTTATTGGTGCATTCTTTAGCGCTTTGGCCGGTTTCTTCGGCATGCGCATCGCTACAAAAGCCAACGTGCGCACCACCGAAGCAGCCCGCACTTCATTGGCTAAAGCGTTGAAAGTTTCATTCACAGGCGGAACCGTAATGGGTCTGGGCGTGGCAGGTTTGGCTGTTCTTGGTTTGAGCATGCTCTTCATCCTGTTCTTCATGTTCTTCATGAATGGTTCTTTTGCCAACGGAGGTGTTGAAGCCATGACACAAGTGCTGGAAGTACTTGCCGGTTTCTCGCTTGGTGCTGAGAGCATCGCCCTCTTCGCTCGCGTAGGTGGTGGTATTTACACCAAAGCTGCCGACGTAGGCGCTGACCTAGTGGGTAAAGTAGAAGCAGGTATTCCGGAAGACGATCCGCGCAACCCTGCGACAATCGCCGACAACGTAGGTGATAACGTAGGTGACGTAGCAGGTATGGGCGCCGACTTGTTCGGTTCATATGTAGCAACCGTTCTTGCCTCAATGGTATTAGGTAACTATGTGATCCGCGACTTCATGGAAGCCAACAACGGCTCGTTCAATGCTATCCCATTCAAAGGTATGGGGCCCATCTTCCTTCCATTGTTGATTGCTGCGGTAGGTCTTTTGGCTTCTATCATTTCAAGCTATTTCGTGCGTGTATCAGAGAATAGTAAAGGAACTATCAATGCGGTGCAAGGTGCCCTCAACCTGGGCAACTGGTTATCTATCGGTCTTTCACTGGTAGCTTCTTACTTCCTCATCAACATGTGCTTACCCGCTGAAATGAGCATCCAGGTGTTCAACGCAGGAGAGTTCAGCACTACTATTACTACATCGCAGAATGTTTTCTTCGCAGTACTCATCGGTATGTTCGTAGGTGCTGCCATCTCTTACATTACTGAATTCTATACGGGTCTCGGCAAAAAGCCGGTGATGGGTATCGTTCAAAAATCTGCAACCGGTGCAGCTACTAACATCATTGCTGGTTTGGGTATGGGTATGCTTTCAACAGCAATGCCTGTAATCCTGTTCGCGGGTGCTATCTGGGGTGCATATGCGTTGGCCGGTTTCTACGGTGTAGGTATCGCTGCTTCTGCAATGATGGCCAATACTGCTATGCAGCTTGCTATCGATGCCTTTGGTCCTATCGCCGACAACGCTGGTGGTGTTGCTGAAATGAGTGAACTTCCTGCCGATGTGCGCGAGAAAACAGACATCCTCGACTCAGTAGGAAACACTACTGCTGCCATTGGTAAAGGTTTCGCAATTGCTTCTGCCGCTCTTACTGCATTGGCTCTTTTCGCTGCTTATGTTACGTTCACAGGCATCAACGGTATCAACATCTTCGACGCGAAAGTGCTTGCAGCACTATTCATCGGAGGTATGATTCCGGTTGTATTCTCTGCACTTGCCATGAACTCGGTGGGTAAAGCAGCCATGGACATGGTAAACGAAGTGCGTCGCCAGTTCCGTGAAATTCCGGGCATCCTAGAAGGCACAGGCAAACCGGAGTACAGCAAGTGCGTTGAAATTTCTACCCGTGCTGCATTGCGTGAAATGATGCTTCCGGGTGTAATCACCATCGTCTCTCCAATCATCATCGGTTTGGTAATGGGCGCTGAAGCACTTGGTGCTTACATGGCAGGTGTAACCGTGAGCGGTGTGTTGTGGGCAATCTTCCAAAACAACGCCGGTGGTGCATGGGACAACGCTAAGAAGTCGTTCGAGAAGGGTGTTGAAATTGAAGTAAACGGCAAGAAAGAAATCTTCTACAAAAAGTCTGAGCCGCACAAAGCTGCCGTTGTTGGTGACACTGTGGGTGATCCATTCAAAGACACTTCAGGTCCGTCAATGAACATCCTCATCAAGTTGTCATGTCTCGTAGGTTTAACCCTCGCTCCGCTTTTGGGCGACCATGCACATGGCAAAAACAATGGCTCTGCCGATGGTAAGAAGATGGAATGTACGAATGAACATGCCGAAGGTGCCTCTTGCTGCAAAGACAAGAAGACCGAAAGCTCAAACTTGGCAAGTGATAATACGACTTACCAAATGACTTCAGCTGACACCCTTGCTCACTAAAAACAATTGAATACATGAACTTCGTAAAATCCTCTTTTATCGCTTTGAGTGCTGCTTTTTTAATGGCCTCATGCGGGGAATCAACTAAAACAGGGCTTACTCAATTCGATGCCTGCAACTGTGCAACCGTTGAAGACACCAACAGCCCCGACTACGCCAAGTGCAAGGAATTGCGCAAAGACTCTGTCTACGAAGCCAGCTATCAGCGATGCAAACTCGCTATTAAAAGCGGCATCAGCGACACGTCGATGGTTACCATTCAGAGTGCAGAAAATGCAACCAATCTGAAACCGGCAGGCGACGGCAACTACATCATCGATGTAGCTACTTCTTCGCTCACGTGGAGAGGTGAAAACATCGTTGGCAAAAAGCATCAGGGTACTATTCTGGTTAAACGTGGTGCCGTGAACATCGCGGGTGGAGCCATTACTGGTGGTGAAATCGTGATCGACATGAACACACTCACCAACACTGATTTGACCGGTAACGAGAAAACGAAAATCGAAGGTCACCTGAAGAGTGCAGACTTCTTCGATGCAGGCAAGTTTGGTGAAGCTGTTTACAGCATCACTTCCGGCACCAAGAAGAATGCGATCAACTACGATGTAACCGGCAAGCTTACGATCAAAGGAATTACACACGACTTGAACTGCACACTAGTAGTTGCTCCAAACGGATCAGGAATCAATGTTGGCGGCGGATTTGTTTTCGACCGTTCACAGTTTGATGTTCGCTATGGTTCAGACAAATTCTTTGACAACCTCGGCGACAACTTGATCAAGAACGAAGTAATCATGACAGTGAACATGCAGGGGAAGAAATAGTGGCGAATGACTAGTGACTAGTGGCGAATGACTAGTGGCGAGTGACGAATGACTAATAAAAAAGCGCTGATTTCAATGAAGTCAGCGCTTTTTTTATTAGTCATTTCTCGCTATAAACTAGTCAATGGTCATTCGCCACTAGCCATTCGCCACTAGTCATTTGCCACTCATCACTTGAAAAGCCCATGCAACTGCCCATCCACACCGGAAATAATCTTCCCTAAATCTTCGGGCTTCTCGTGGAAACGGTTGTCGTCGATGTCAATGACGAGCATCTTGCCTTTGTTGTAAGTGCTGATCCAGGCCTCGTAGCGTTCGTTGAGACGCGTTAAATAATCGAGGCGAATAGCTTCTTCGTATTCACGACCGCGCTTGCCGATGTTGTCGACCAAAGCCGGAACCGAAGCACGCAAAAAGATGAGCAAATCGGGAGGCGTGATGAATTCATCCATCACGTTGAACAGATCCACATAGTTTTCAAAATCACGTGTGGTCATCAATCCCATCGCATGCAAATTCGGAGCAAAGATTTGAGCGTCTTCGTAGATGGTGCGATCCTGCACAATCTTCTTTCCGCTCTTCTTCAATTCCATGATTTGACGAAAGCGACTTTTCAAAAAGAACACTTGCAGATTGAATGACCAACGCTGCATGTCTTTGTAAAAATCAATAAGATATGGATTGTCGTCTACCTCTTCAAAATGAGGTTGCCACTTGTAGTGTTTTGCAAGTAAAGTGGTCAAGGTTGTTTTGCCTGAACCAATATTTCCGGCGATAGCAATATGCATGATCTGTTGTAGGTAAATAGAATACGCTTCGAAAATAAAACAATTCAGTCGACGTAGATGCAATTGTTAGTTTCTTCCCTTTTCAATCACTTCATAGACACGAAAAGTCTTTTCCTTCAAACAATAAAGAAGGCCATTGTGAAAGGAAAATGAACCATCGGTGACAGGCAAACTCGCCTCTTGCGTGAGCCACATGTTGGTATCGATACTTTGCATCAATCCATCCTTCCGAAAAACATACACTTTACCCGATTCAGCTTCCCAAGTGCTTTCCATCGGCAATTGCAGACTCTTCTTCCATGCTCCGAACATATCAAAAACATGCAAGCGATAATCGTCGTTCAAAACAAAAAGGAAGTTTCCACGCTCCATCATTATCAGCGGATGCAACTCCGTTTTCAAAAGGATACTCAGGTTGCCGGAAGTTTGCATTTCAGCAAAACTTCTATTGACGCGAGTAAGCTCCGCATTGCGTCCATCCCAGAGCCAAAAGCCGTCGCCGCGTGAACCGCACATGAGCTCCACATTGTCATAACCCAACTCAAACAAATCGATGGGCGACCCCTGCACGCTCAGCGTATTATCGAAGAATACGATTTTACCCGATGCAGGAAAATGCACAAACGGACGCAGCGGATCAGTAACATCGATTGGGTTAAATTGTCCCCACTGCATTTCAGAGGTGCGAAAGATTCCATTACCTACTGAATTGCGCCTTTCAATGCCCGTTGTATTCATCAAATAGACGTTACCCAACTCATCGACGACCATTCGATTGGCATCAACCGTCTGCTCGGAAAGCATTTTAAAAAGCGGTTGGGAATAGGAAAATTCGCTCAAAAAAACGAGAGAGCCAATGAAGAAAAGCAGGATTCTCATACCGACATGGAATTATGAACTTGTCGATCTATTTGTTCCAAAATTTCCTCAACGAAATGACGCTCGTTGCTCAGGCGTGGCACCTTATGCTGGCCACCCAACTTGTTCTTTTCACGCAACCAATTGTAGAATGTACCTGTCGGAATAGCGCGTACATCAGGCGTTTTCAAAACGAAATCGAAAGCACGTTTGGCTTCATAATCCGTATTGAGTGACTTCAATGCTCGGTCGAGCGCCTCCGTGAAATCATCCATACTGTGAGGTGGTCGCTCAAATTCTATAAGCCACTGATGCGCTCCAGTCGACTTCTCCGACATGTAAACCGGTGCTGCTGTATAATCAACAACCGATGCTTCGGTTTCTAAGCATGCACATCGAATGGCCTCGTCTGCATTATCTACTATCAACTCTTCCCCAAACGCATTGATGTAATGACGCGTGCGACCGCTCACCTGAATGCGAAACGGGAAGGTCGATGTGAAGCGTATGGTGTCACCCACCAAATAGCGCCACAAGCCTCCATTTGTGCTAATGATGATTGCATAGTTCTGCCCTACTTCAACGTCTTTGAGGCTTACTGTTTTCGGATGATCCTTGCCGTACTCACTCATCGGCATGAACTCGTAATAGATTCCGTAATCCAGCATCAACAGCATATCATCGGCGTTTAACCGGTCTTGAATTCCAAAGAAACCTTCCGATGCGTTGTAAGTTTCTACGTAGTTCATCTGCAAGGATGGTATGAGCTTACTGAATTGGTCGCGGTAGGGTTTGAAACTAACACCACCGTGCCAAAACAACTCCAGGTTGGGCCACACCTCCATGATGTTTTCCGTGCCCTTCAACTCGAGTATGCGCTTCAACAACACCATGGTCCACGACGGCACACCGGCCATCATGTAGATGTCTTCATCCATGGTGGTGCGTGCAATCATTTCGATTTTTTCCTCCCAATTATCCATCAGCGCAATATCACGAGAGGGTGCGCGCATGATTTCTACCCATACCGGCAGATTGCGTATGATGATGGCCGACAAATCGCCGGTATAACCTTCTTCATTGAAGGGATTGATCTTCGATGAACCACCTAACACCAAATGCTTACCGCTGTAAACTTTAGCATCGGGTTTTTGATTATAATAAAGCGCCAACAAATCCTTGCCGCCTTTGTAATGACATTGTTCAAGAGCTTCGGTAGTGACCGGAATAAACTTACTTTTCGCATCGGTTGTACCGCTGCTCTTCGCGAACCATTTCAACTTCGATGGCCACAAAATGTTCTGTTGTCCTTCACGCAATAATTCAATATAAGGCTTCATTGCCTCGTAGTTGCGAATAGGAACAGCCTTCTTAAAATCTTCGAGCGAACGAATGGACGAAAAACCATGATCGACACCGAAGCGCGTGAGCGCTGCCTCGTCGATGAGATTGCGAAACAACTCCCCCTGCACCTCGACCGGGTACTTCATGAACAGGTCGATTTGGTGTATTCGCTTTTTTATAAACCAACCGAATACGGAGTTAAGTGGCATGCTTTCTTTTGGTTAATTGATTGCAAATTAAAGATTAAAAACAACCTATCCTAAAAAAATAAGACCGCCGTTGTGGCAGCCTTATCTCTTTGTGACCCCGAAGGGATTCGAACCCCCATCTGAGGAACCGGAATCCTCCATTCTATCCATTAAACTACGGGGCCGGGGCGGCAAAAATAAGCACACCTCCAAGCCATTCCTATCGTGCGCCTCATCTTCGCTTATATTTGTTGACGCCGCATGAATAGCTGCGATACTAACAACTCTTTTGAATGTCATTTAGAATTATCACCACTATATTTTCCGTATTGCTATGCTCTGCTCTTTCGGCGCAACTGGTTATCAACGAAGGAAGCAATAAAAATGCATCAACCTTACTGGATGAAGATGGCGAATTAAACGATTGGATTGAACTCTACAATTCTGGATCAACTTCCATTGATTTGGCGGGCTACAGCCTTACCGACAATACATCGAACAACGCGCAATGGGTTTTTCCAAACTATTTGCTTCAACCCGGCGAATACATCGTGATTTTTTGTAGCGGTAAAAATCGCTTTACCTCTCCTCCTGCCGCAGACTTCAACACCACAAGTTCCTTCGTACCGCAAATAGGATGGAATAACCACGTTGCGCAGCAACCGTTCGAATGGGATGGTGTTTCCAATTTAGTCCTCAACACCTGCTCCTATTGGTCGGGCGGGTATACCTCCAACTCTATCTTTAATCAAACAGCAACCGATTACATTGCCTCCGTTTCTTCCTTCGTTGATGGCGGCGATTATGCCTGCAGTTCGCAGTTCGGTGAAGTGTCGACTCTGCGTCCTGTGCTTAGAGTGAATGATGTCGTGGTAGGTGAAAACAACACCCAGAACTGCAATACATGCTATCCGGCTCCCTATGGCAATTGGTACTTCAGCGCTCGCATGCAAACCATTTATCGCGCAGACGATTTGTTGGCGGCAGGCCTCACAGCGGGCGCCATCGACTCTCTCGCATTTGAGGTAGCTTATACTGACCCTTCTTTTTATGACTATGTAAGCATTCAATTGACAACTACGAACGATGACGAATTGAACAGCGAGTTCATCAATACCAACGGATCTTACTTTCATACAAATTTTCGCATTGCTGCAACAGGGGAAACAATCTATCTGTATAACCCCTCGGGTGAATTGGCCCATGAATGCACCATCGACCTTCAATCGCTCAACGCTAGCAGCGGCCTATTTCCGGATGGCGCGGAGTTGACCGTTCTCTTTGCTGCTCCCACTCCCGGAGCATCCAACAACAACTCTGAACCTGCCGATGGCTACACGCTAGAACCGGCGTTCACGGTTGATGCGGGCTTTTACATGAACGCACAAGTTGTTTCTATCCTCAACCCCAACGGACCACAATCTACCGTTCGATATACAACCGATGGAAGTGAACCGCAAAGCAATTCCATTCTCTACACCGGCGACCCCATCATCGTGGACAGTACCTCCGTATTAAAAGCACGTGTTTTTGAAGTCAATCAAATTCCCGGCCCGTCGGCTGCAGCCACTTATTTCATAGGTGTTGATCACAGCACTCCAATTCTATCCATCTCAACGAGCAACAACAACCTATATGGCGCGGAAGGCATGTTCGACAACCCGTATAACGATTGGCTTAAGTCGGGATTTGTTGAGTATTTCGATTCAACAGCTCAGCATACGCTATTAATGTCGCAATACACAGGAATGATTATGGACGGTGGAGCCGGTGGCAGCCGTTCGCAGCCTCAGCGTTCCTTTCGCTTGAAACTCACCGATGGAATTTTTGGAGAAGCACCCATGCAACATCAAGTGATTCCTACCATTCCCTACCGCAATCAATACAGTGATTTCTATTTGCGTAACGGAAGTAATCAATACTTAGCCCTTCCCTACAAAGACGCCGCTCAAGTTCGTATGATGAGCGAAGGGACAAACAATTACAACTCGGCATGGCGACCTGTTACTGTATATATAAATGGCCAGTACCATGGCCTCTACGAATTGCGCGAAAAATTCAATGCTGAGAAATTCGAAATTCTAGACAATGCCCAAAAGGATGATATGGATATTCTTTCGCTCAGCTACTATTATGGCGGTGTGTTGCGTGCTGTTGAAGGTGACCCACAGCACTATTGGGACGACTGGAACACCATCTCTCAATTGGACGCCACAACTCCGTCGTATGTTGAAAATGTTGGTCAGTATTTCGACTTGGATAATTACACCGATTATTTCATCGGTGAATCATTTATGGCCAACGTAGATTGGCCTTATAACAACATTAAAATCTACCGCTCGAATACGACCGATTACAAATGGCGATTTGCACTTCAAGACCTTGAACTTGGCTTAGCTCCCAATTCCTGGACCGACTGCTCTACCAATCATATCGAGTGGCTTATGGGTAACACCAATGGTAATCCGTTCACAACGCCATGGTTCAACATGATGCAGCACCAAGACTATCGCCTGCATTTCATAAACCGTTTCGCCGATTTACTAAACACCTCTTACCGCGCTCAACGTTTGCTCGATATTGAACAATATCATTACGACCTTATCCTTCCAGAAATGCCTGCCTATTATGCACGTTGGGCAGACCCCAATAACGTGGAAGGATACATTCAATGGTTCAATGAGAACCACTCTATATTTAGAGAACAACTTGCATGCAGAGGAGCGCAAGTTCGAAATCACATTCAAAACCAATTTGCCTTCGCATCGCAGCAACAAATTACACTTGCTGTTTCTCCTCCGGAAGCGGGCTACATTCAAATCAACACGATTATTCCCGAAGAATTACCCTGGAGTGGAATCTACTTCAACGGCGCACCGGTTACCATCACTGCTATTGCCAACCCCGGCTTCGTTTTCAATTACTGGATGAGCGATTCATTGTTACAATCGCAATGGCACAACGATACCATGATTATGAACCTTTCTGCTGATGATGTCTTCACAGCTCATTTCTTGGGAATCGCTCAGCCAACGAAAATTGATATCAGTGAAATAAACTACAACGACGATGAAACACAACCTGCGGGGGATTGGATTGAACTGCGCAACTCCGGCAATGGCACTATAAATCTTGCGGGCTGGGCAATCACCAACGGCGTGAATATGCCACGATATGAATTTCCTCCATCGACTGTGCTCGCTCCTAATCAATACTTGGTTATTTCGCGCGACTTAGCATCTTTTCAATCGATTCACCCCACCGTTGAAAATGTGATTGGCAATTTTGATTTCTCACTGCCTGCGAGTGGCGGCACGATTCGCTTGCTCGACCAACGCGATTCCATCATACGTGTAGTCAATTATCAAGACTCACTGCCTTGGCCAATGGTGGCCGATGGTGGTGGACGCACACTCGAATACAGCGCAGGTGCAAACAACGCAACGCTCGCCGAAAACTGGTTTGCAGGTTGCATGCTCGGTTCACCAGGCAGCGCTTATGTACCCTGCGAAGAAGAAATAGTCATCAGTGAAATTAACTACGCATCTGCTCCGAGTGCCAACAGTGGCGATTGGTTTGAAATACGAAACGTTGGAAGTACACCACGCGATTTATCGGGATGGAAAGTGCGCGACGATGATTGGAACTCCTATTTCACACTCCCGCAGGGGGCATCGCTTGATGCGGGAGAGTCCATGGTTGTTTGCTCTTCAACCAATTTTTTTGATGCCATAAACGCGGGAATATCCAACCGCTTCGGCGACCTTCCATTCGGTTTGAGTTCATCCGGAGAATTGATCCGCTTATATGACGCAACCGACAAACTGAATTTCTCCGTGTATTATCAAACAACATCTCCGTGGCCAACCGCAGCAAATGAAAGCGGCTATACACTCGAGTGGAACCCTGAAGCAGATGACATTAATAGCAGCGAAGCTTGGTTTGCGGGTTGTGTTCTCGGCTCGCCCGGAACTGTTTACATTCCATGCGATACCACTTTCGTTCAGAACCCATCACTACAACAAAAATTATCGGTATATCCCAACCCTGCAACGGGAAGTTTCTTTGTGCAACTGCCGGCTTCCGACGATTACAATTTGAAGCTCATCAATATGAGTGGTGCAACCGTATTGGACGAACAGTTAACGAACACTTCCTTTGCACATGTAGAATGTGGTGCACTATCGGCCGGAATCTATATCCTACAAATTACGCAAGCAGATCAACAATGGAATCAACGCATCAACTTAACGGGAGAATAAAAAAAACGGCATTCATTATCGTCGTTGCACTTGGAATTTGTTTTACCAATGCGTCGTTCGCGCAACTATCAAAACGCGCACTATTCTTAGGGAATTCCTACACAGCGTACAACAATCTCCCGCAGCTCACTTCCGATGTAGCACTTTCGGCAGGCGACACGCTAGTAGTCGAGTCGAGCACTCCCGGCGGCTTCACATTTGAAGGGCACTTAGGGAATACGGCTTCCATGAATTTAATCGATGAAGGAAACTGGGACTTCGTAGTGCTCCAACAACAAAGTCAAATGCCGGCGTTTCCGTTAGCTCAAGTTGAGGTAGAAACTTTTCCGTTCGCCACCCAACTCAACGATTCAATTCTCGCTCATAGCCCCTGTGCCGAAACCGTTTTCTATATGACATGGGGGCGCGAAAACGGCGACCAGCAAAACTGCGCCAACTGGCCGCCCGTATGCACGTATGAAGGCATGGACGACTTGTTGCGGGAGCGTTACATGATGATGGCAGAAATGAATCAGGGCGTCGTATCACCGGTCGCCGTAGTATGGCGATACCTCCGAGAAAATCATCCCGACATTGACCTTTTTTCCTCTGATGGAAGCCATCCGTCACCCACGGGTTCGTATGTCGCGGCAATCTGTTTCTATACTACGTTCTTTCAAAAATCACCCCTCGAAGCGTTGTTTGACTATACAGTAGACAATGCTCAAGAAGCAACCATACGACAAGTCGTGCATGATTTAGTATTCCTGCAATCCTCCGATTGGTTCGTGGGCAGTTGGAATCCGACAGCTGACTTCACCCTCTCACCTGTCAATTCATCTGAATTCACTCTCACCAACACAAGCCAATTCGCGGATAGCTTCTTCTACTCCATCGACGGCACCAATTGGGTAGAGCTAACGGAATCAGCAACCTCCATTTCAATCAGTGAGACTGGCGATTATGAAATTAGCCTTATTGCGCAACGATGTGAGCTCAGCGATACGACAACACAAACACTTCAAGTATCACCGAATTCGGTGCATCTATTGAACGAACTAGATTTCAATCTCTATCCCAATCCTGCACGAGACCTCCTAACCATTGAAATTCCCGATGGATACACGTGCAATGAAATCGTTGTTTTGAATGCACTGGGTGAAATCGCGCTTCATACCATCGCACCATTTTCGGGCGTATTTACGATGGACTTCCGTTCATTACAAACAGGGATGTATACCGTTCAGGCATTTACCAATCGGGGTGTATTAGCGAAACAAGTAAACGTGCATTAACGGGACATTAAAGTACCTGACCCCAGTGAACGAAGTAGGACGGATCGATTGATTTCAATTCAATCGGCTTGTCGAAAAATCCAAATACGGCAGAACCACTGCCACTCATGCGCGCATACCATGCGCCTTCATGCAACAAGGTTTGAATAAGCTCTTCGATGGCAGGATGATTCATACAAACGGTTTCTTCAAAATCGTTGGTCACAGACTGTTGCCACACTTCTCGCGGCAGACGCTCTATTTGACGTAAATCGAACGTTGCCGGTCGCGGCACAATTCCACGATAGGCCTCTGCCGTGCTCACATGTATTCCGGGATGAATTATGGCCACGTGCTGGCCTTTCAATGCCAGTTCGATTGGCTCGAGCAATTCACCACGCCCATGCACATAACAGGGTTTGTTTTCTATAAAAAAGGGGCAATCACTTCCCAGTTGAGCTGCGTACGACTGCAATTGCTCGGTTGAAAGTTCAAGATTGAAAACTGAATTCAGCAGCTTCAACATGTGAGCTCCATCGCTCGACCCTCCGCCAAGACCTGCGCCGATGGGAACATTCTTCAACATGGTCGCCTCTACTCCACCAAGCTCGAAATCGCGCTGCAACAATCGATAAGCCCGCACACACAAGTTGGTTTCCGCATCCCCGTCTATAGTTCGTCCTTGGGTGGTAAATGCAATATCATGGCCGTCTGTTCGAATGGCTTCCACCACATCACACAAACTTACAGGCAAGAAAATGCTTTCTAGGTTGTGAAAGCCATCGGCCCTTCGCTCGGTGACGAACAGACCCAAATTGATTTTGGCATTCGCAAACGCTATCATCTTACTCCCAGTAACCGAAATTTCGAAGCTTGCGTTCATCCTGACGCCAGTTCTCGTCGACCTTCACGTGGGTCTTCAGAAATACTTTTTTGCCAATAAACGACTCCATGTCCTTGCGGGCTTGGGTGCCAACTCGCTTCAACGGCCCGCCCTGATGACCAATTACAATGCGCTTTTGAGACTCGCGCTCCACCAGAATCAAGGCTGATATACGAACGATATCAGGCTCTTCAAGATACTCTTCAATGAGCACTTCGCTCGCATAGGGTATCTCCTTGTCGTAGGTCGTAAATATCTTCTCGCGTATTATCTCACTCACGAAGAAACGCATCGTCCGATCGCTGATGTCGTCCTTGGGAAAATAAGGAGGCGACTCCGGAAGCATGCGTACTATCTGATCAAGCAACTCGCGTGTATGTATCTTTTCGAGTGCCGAGACCGGGAAAATCTTGGCTTGCGGAAGCGTGGCTGTCCATTGGTCGAACAATACATTCACACCCTCGTTGCCAACCAAATCATACTTATTCAAGATTACAAAAACAGGAATGTTAATCCGTTTGATTTTCTCCAATGTAGGTGCATGCATCTCATGCTTGTCGGCACTATCAATGACCAACAAGATCAAATCGGCATCGGTGAGTGCCGACCCAACGGCCTTCATCATTCCCTCCTGCAGTTTGTATTTCGGGTCCAATACGCCGGGCGTGTCGCTGTAAACGATTTGATAGTCGTCACCATTGAGTATGCCCATGATGCGGTGCCGAGTAGTCTGTGCTTTCGGGGTAACGATGCTGAGCTTCTCGCCCATCAAGGCGTTCATCAGTGTCGACTTACCCGCGTTGGGATTGCCAACAATGTTGACGAATCCTGCTTTATGCTTGTTTTCCTGCAATTTGAGAAAAGAATTGTTGCAGGTGTAAAAGTAGTCTATATTTGCACCCCCAATTCGTAAGCGAAGCGGGATCTAAATTTTATATTGCGGGGTGGAGCAGTTGGTAGCTCGTTGGGCTCATAACCCAAAGGTCGTCAGTTCGAGTCTGGCCCCCGCTACTACCAAAAAAGCAGGACGACAGTTCTGCTTTTTTCATTTAGGCAACTCCCCAAAAGCACCGCACAACCCACTTTCAGGTCACTGAAACAACTTATATTTGTCAGCAATTGGCCTCAGCATTGAACGGCCGCCTTAGCTCTGTTTACTTGATTTGCCCCTTTTCGTGAATGAAAACCTTTTCAGATCTAAAAAAGAATCTAAAACTAGACCCTAGCCACCTCAAGCCCTTGCGTTTAGCGCTCTTGGGCGACAGTTCGACGCAGTTCCTCAACATTGCTCTGCGCGGGGAAGCTGTAAATTCCGGTTTTCATCTTCAATTATGGGAAGCAGATTTCGATCAAATCGAACTCCAGACTTTCGACCCCAATTCAGAATTATACCGGCATCAACCGGAAATCGTCGTTCTCTTTTTTGCTACACACAAGCTGCTCAATAACTACAACAAGAAGAATCCGGAACAACAAGCCTTTTTTGCTGAAAGTCATTTGTCTAAATTGAAAGAGGTTGTAAGTGTTATCCAAGAGAACGTAAACGCTAAAATCATCTGCTATAATCAACCGGAAATTGATGATACGGTTTTTGGCAACTTCAGCAACTCCGTTCCCTCGTCCTTTCTATACCAGCTTCGGAAAATAAACCTGGAGCTCATGAATTTTACGGAGAGCATACGCAATTTCTATGTGTGCGACCTTTCCTCGGTTCAAAACAGAGTGGGCAGAAACAACCTGTTTCAACCCTCTATTTACATCAACACAGAAATGGTGTTGAGCATCGATGCATTGCCGGAAATAGCAGCGCGAACAATAAGTCTTGTTGCTGCGCTCAATGGCAAATTGAAGAAGTGCCTTATACTCGACCTCGACAATACTATGTGGGGTGGAATAATTGGCGACGACGGAATAGAAAACATTCAAGTGGGCAGCCTCGGCATCGGAAAGGCATTCACCGAATTGCAGCATTGGGCTAAAAAGCTAAAGAATCGTGGGGTAATACTGTGCGTTTGCAGCAAAAACACGGAACACATAGCGAAAGAGCCGTTCGAAAAACATCCTGACATGGTGCTTCGACTCGACGATTTTGCCGTTTTCGTTGCAAACTGGGAAAACAAAGCGGATAACATTCGCCACATTCAGCAAGTATTGAACATCGGTTTTGACTCGATGGTTTTTTTGGATGACAATCCGTTTGAGCGAAATCTGGTTCGCGAGAATATTTCCGGAATAACCGTTCCAGAGTTACCCGAAGACCCTGCAGAGTATTTGGAACACCTCTACTCCCTCAATTTGTTTGAGACGGTTTCATTTTCAGGCAACGACAGCGAAAGAACAAAGCAATACCAGATTGAAGCTCAACGAGTAGCCGTCCAAAAGTCGTTTGTCAATGAAGACGAGTTTCTTCAAAGTCTCAACATGATTTCGGTGGTAGAAGGATTTAACAAATTCAATATCCCACGCGTGTCGCAACTTTCGCAACGAAGCAATCAATTTAACCTGCGCACAGTGCGGTATACAGAAGGTGATATCGAAGAAATCGGAAAAAGCGATTCATATAAAACATTTTCATTTACGCTTGAAGATAAATTCGGTGATAACGGCCTTATAAGCGCGATCATACTCAAAAAAGAAAACGACTCAACACTGTTCATCGACACATGGTTCATGAGCTGCCGAGTGCTTAAGCGAGGAATGGAAGACTTCATTCTCAACACCATTATGGATTATGCCACAGAACATAGGTACGCACAAGTGAAAGGAGAATATATTGCAACCTCAAAAAACGAAATGGTACAACATCTATTTAAAAACTTAGGTTTCTCAGAAATTGATCGATATTGGACTATTGATACCACCGGTTATACAAGGCTGAAGACTTTCATCCAAGCGAAAAATTAAACAGCACCTATAAAAAACAAATGCGATAAGTAAAATCGTTGGGACTAACAAAAAATGGAAATAACAACTGGTTACCTGGAACTGCAAGAAAAAACGGACTTCTTTCATAACGAGGATTGAATAAACCTTCTCCTCTTCAACCGAAATCTGTTTTACAAAACAATGTAACCATATCCTACACAAAAAGAAATCAACCCCCTACAATACGAACCAAATCACGGTCAGCATCACATCTAAAACGTAAATATCTAATAGAACAATTACTCATGCAGAACAAATTAGACTACATAGTGGATCAAATCAAAAAACTGAATCCGCTGCATGGAAAAAAAGTATCCAAAAACATAAAGGCTATGGACGCTGATTTTCATGAACGCGCAAATGTTTTTTTGAATGCTTATGAAACGCTACTCTCCCATGAATCAAAAAATCTTGATTACAGCATAAACTGCTATTTGCAGATGATTGCGGATGTGAACTATGAGTCTGTGCAATTCATGCAAACAGGTGAGTATACCAGCAAATCCTTTGATGAGGTAAATAAGCGCGTTTACGATAATCCCGACGTGATGGAATACTACATGCATGGACTTCTTCTATCACAATTTTTATGGACGCATCATTATGACATACTTCTTTATTTCAATGACATCATTAACCGAAATAAGGACTCTATAAAAAATTATCTGGAAGTAGGTGGAGGTCACGGTCTTTATATCTCAGAGGCTATTTCAATAATAGGCGCCGGAGCTAGTTACCAAGTTGTTGACATCAGCAAAAGCTCGCTTGAAATGGCAAGACGAATGATTAACAACAACTCCGTTACCTACACTCTATCGGATGTGTTTGAGTTTTTCCCGGAGAAAAAGTATGACTTCATAACCATGGGTGAAGTGCTAGAGCATGTTGAGGATCCTGTAAGATTGTTAGAAAAGCTATATGAACTCCTGGACGAGAATGGAAAAGTGATAATAACAACACCTACCAATGCTCCTGCAATCGACCATATTTACCTTTTCAAAAATGCAGAAGACATTCGAGAAGTAATCAGAAAAGCTGGTTTCAAAATTCTGGAAGAAAAATGCATTTACTCTGAAAATTTGCCTCCCGAGATGGCAGAAAAAATGAAAATCTCAATGATGTATGTAGGTGTGCTTGCAAAGTAACATTCAACCCCCATACTCCTAAAAAGCAA
>JBILIX010000162.1:0-5262 GCA_044368835.1 Flavobacteriales bacterium
CCCGAGGCATGATTTATCAAATTGAGTTCAACAGTGCAGATAACCGACTCTTTATTGTTGAATCCAACTCACCTATTGTAACGCCCAAGCGATACCGCAACAACTTCGGTCAGCTGCTCGAACACTCGCCATTTTGCGAGCGCGATATACGCAGACCCGTTCAACTTGAAACGCACGATGCTAAAGGCGAATTCACAATGAAGATTCGCAAACAGCAGCACATACATACGTTGGTTTATGCAACGCATCCGTTTGATGTTGTGGGATGGGACGGCTACAATTACCCGTATGCCTTCAGCATTCACGACTTCGAGCCCATCACAGGGCGTATCCATCAACCACCTCCTGTACATCAAACATTTGAGGCGCACAACTTTGTAGTGTGTTCATTTTGTCCTCGACTTTACGACTATCATCCAAAATCTGTCCCCGCGCCCTACAACCACAGCAACATCGACAGCGACGAAGTGTTGTACTATGTTGATGGTGACTTCATGAGCAGAAACCATGTAGAAAAAGGCTACATTTCATTGCACCCCGGAGGCATTCCGCACGGACCGCATCCCGGAGCAGCTGAGCGCAGTATCGGTCAAAAAGAAACAGCCGAGCTTGCCGTCATGGTCGACACCTTCCGTCCGCTAAAGGTCACACAAGAAGCCCTTCAACTCAACGACGACACTTATAAAACAAGTTGGTTAGAATAACAATCACGCACAACTATTTCAATCTATGAAACACGATAACACATCGCCGCAACTCGAAAAAACCGTTTCGGAAGCGGAAGACTTTTTGCCGCTTTTGGGCACCGATTACGTTGAGCTGTATGTAGGCAATGCCAAGCAAGCAGCCTATTACTATATAACCGCATGGGGCTTTCAGCCGCTCGCATATTGCGGTTTGGAAACGGGAGTAAAAGACCGTGTATCGTATGTGCTCCAACAAGATAAAATTCGTTTGGTTCTTACCTCATCACTGCAGCCCGATGGCCCAATAAATGCCCACGTCAATGCGCATGGCGACGGTGTAAAGGTGATTGCATTGTGGGTTGATGATGCGGCCAAGAGTTGGGAAGAAACCACCTCGCGCGGCGGAGTTAGTTGCATGAACCCTGAAACACACGTGGATGGTAATGGCAGCGTAGTTATGTCGGGCATTCACACCTATGGCGAAACCTTGCATCTTTTCGTAGAACGTAAGAACTACAACGGTGTCTTCCTGCCCGGATACAAGCCATGGAACCCGAGCTATACCGCTCCTGAAGTTGGCTTAAAATTCATCGACCACATGGTAGGCAACGTTGGTTGGAATGAAATGAATAAGTGGTGTGAATTTTACGCTAAGGTGATGGGCTTTGCTCAACTGGTTTCTTTTGACGACAAAGACATCAGCACGGAATACACCGCTTTAATGAGCAAGGTGATGAGCAACGGCAATGGCCGCATCAAATTCCCTATCAATGAGCCCGCAAGTGGCAAGAAGAAATCTCAGATTGAAGAGTACATTGACTTTTACCACGGCGCGGGCGTGCAGCACATTGCAGTTGCCACCGACAACATCCTGGAAACAGTTACAGCGCTCAAAGCGCGTGGTGTTGAATTCCTGTACGTCCCCGAAACTTACTACGACGATGTCTTAGACCGCGTTGGAAAAATCGATGAGGATCTCGCACCGCTGAAAAAGCTCGGCATTTTGATTGATCGCGACGAGGAAGGCTATTTGTTGCAGCTATTCACAAAGCCTGTTCTCGATCGTCCTACCATGTTTTTCGAAATCATACAGCGCAAAGGAGCCAAGAGCTTCGGAAAAGGAAATTTCAAAGCATTGTTTGAAGCCATCGAGCGTGAGCAAGAATTGAGAGGAACGCTCTAATCGGCTTCGAAAATCATTAAAAAGAGAAGAGAAAGATGCGCTCCTGCGCGTCTTTCGTTTCTAACCTATTCTGAACGTTCGGGGCGGGTGTATGTACTAGTCACTATCGTATTAATTTCGCACCCGCATGAATACTACCATTTCCATGAGCTATGTGATGATCGGCGTCATGCTGATGCTCGCTGTTGCTTGTCTATTTGCCGAGTCTGCCGAGCAATGGCTGCCGGGAAACCGCAAATATGTGATGGGTGGAGTATTGGTCATCTACACCGGTGTTAGGTGGTATCGATTGCAGGTATTCAAAAAACGACTTAACGAGGAGCAACATGACTAGATATTCGATTCTGTTGTTCGCATTTGTCTGCACACTTTGCCTAGCCTGTAATGTTGCTCAGGACAAAAAAGCCGAGTCCATTACATCGGGCACACTCAAACTCGGTGTCGACGAATCGTATTCCTTGTTGATGGACACGGAAGTGTTCACCTACACCCACCTCAACAAATACGCATCTATCCAATCTACCGTTGGTCCCGAGTCAAACATCATCGAGCTGTTGCTTGCCGATAGCGTGCAATCCGCAGTGGTTGGCAGGTCGTTAACCGATGCAGAGCTTGCTTTTTTCAAAAGCAAACAACGATTGCCTGAAAGCCTTCTCATTGCCCGCGATGGCATTGCCCTCATCGTGCACCCAGAGCACCCCGACAGTGTGATACACCTCGACAAGGTGCGCGGTCTTTTTAGCGGCACCGATAGTTTGTGGAGCCAGATACAACCCAACGGCAGCAATAGCAAAGTAAAAGTTGTTTTCGACCATCCGGGCTCGTGCAATGCGAGATCAATACGAGAAAAATTCGGCGTGAATCAACTTCCATCCTGGTGCTTCTCGGAGCAAACAACGGAAAACGTAATTCAGTTTGTGCACAACAATCCGGGAAGCCTTGGTGTTATTTCACTCAGCTGGATAAGCGATGCCGAGGACAGCACGTGCGCAAAGTACCGCTCGTTGATTAGGACGCTGGGTATCGTTGATCCATCCAACGTCATTAAACCTGAGTTACCTCGCAGACCCTTTCAAGCATACGTATTCGACGGCACCTATCCATTGCGCAGAGAAGTATACTACATCCGCGCAGGCCTTCGAGGGACCCTTGGCACAGGCTTTGCCAACCACCTCGTCGGCGATAAAGGACAGCTTATCATTCACAAAATGGGAATGGTAGCGGCAAAAACACCCAACCGAACCGTCAAAATTGTAGAGTAATGAACCCGAATAATTCAATCACCATGTTTAAATCCTTGTTTATGATGGGAGCCTTTTTAGTGCTCTCTATTCTCAGCAATGCACAAACCCTTGCTGAAGCCACTCAGAAAACCCTCAGCGAGCGCTTTGAATCTGCTGAATCAGACCTCAACGCAATCATCGCAAAAGAACCAACGGTGGCCGCCAACTATGCAGCAGCCGGTTACAACTATTTTTATTGGGGTGTCAGCGATCAAGACGATGCTATTGAATTGGCAGAGAAAATGGAAGCCGCTGAAAAACTCTTCCGCAAAGGAATTGAGATTGCACCTACAAGCCCGCTTTGCCATGTTGGATTGGGCCATTTGATGGCCTTTCTCAAAAATGCAAATGGTTGCAATGCGCAGTTCGCCAAAGCAGAAGAAATCATGAATACAAAATCGAACAAGGTAGATAAGCTCACGAAGCAACAAGCCTTGTTGAAAATGGCTGAGGCTTGCATGATTGCGAACAATGTGCAATTGGAAAAAGCCATTGTTTATTTGAACACGGCTCTTCCTTTTAACGATAAGAATCCTGAAGTTTACATTCAACTCGGCGACTACTATCGACTGCGCGATGGCATTAACCAAAGCAACGCAATAGCGCAATACAACAAGGCCCTGGAGGTTGATTCCAAATCAACTCGCGCCATTCTGCGCAAAGGGATGTTGTATAAGAGCGTTCAGAACTGGGACGAAGGGTTGAACTATTACAATGAAGCCATTGCTCTCGATCCAAGTTTTGCTCCAGCCTATCGCGAAAAAGCAGAATTGCTTAAAGATGCAGGTCGCTATACACAAGCAATCGAGGCTTACGCCGGCTACAAAGAACACAATGAAAACTGCCGCGTAAATCAGCGTTATGCCATGTTCGTATACCTAGCGAAAGATTACAAAAACGCATTGATTGAATTGGAAAAAGCTCTTCCCTGCAACGACAAGAACGAATACGTTTACCGTGTGCTCGGATACACCTGCTATGAAACCGGTGACTACGCGAAAGGATTGCAGTATATAGATACCTATTTCAACCTTGCGAAAGAATCCGGTAAGGTGAAAATTTCAGGAGGTGATTATGGTCAAAAAGGAAAGCTGCTTTCTAAAAACGGACAAGACTCGTTGGCTGTAGAAATGCTTAAGCAGGCAATTGCAGAAGACCCTGCATATGTTGAAGGCTATAATGAAGTAGCATCCATCTTGATGAAGCAAAAGAAATATGCAGATGCTGCAAACTATTACCAGCAGAAAATCGATCACTCAGAAACTCCGGCACCACTCGACTTCTACTATTTGGGTCAGTCGCGCTACCGCAACAAGGAATACGTTTTGGCCGACACAGCTTTCGCGCAGGCCGCATCGAAATATCCCGATGCAAACTTCTGGAGAGGACGTTGCAAAAACGGAATGGAAGCAAACCCGGATCAACCCGAAGCAGGTTTGGCAAAGCCTTATCACGAGAAGTTTATACAGATCGTTGGCGGTGATGCTCGTTCGATTGAAGCCAACAAGAAAAACCTGATGGAGGCATATAACTACCTTGGCATTTATTATTTGATTAAGAAAGACTATGAATGCAGTCGCGCGGCCATCAATAAAACGCTGCAGCTCGATCCGGCAAATAAAATTGCCACTACCCTGGCTTCTGATGAAAACGTTTCAAAAGCTACAGGCACTTGCGAATTGATACCCGCACAAGCAGGTGTTGGGAATGAATAAAAGCTTAGTTAGAACTAATGAAAACCGGATTTATTCCGGTTTTTTTATTGCCCGAAAGGAAGTTCTTCGACCTCGCATGTGTCTTTGGTACATTCGCTGTCCCGAATTCATACGATAGACCAACATGGACATTTCCATCATACAACAAAAAGCTCAGTCATGGCTAGCATCGGCCGTGATTGACGAAGCAACGAAGTCAGAAATTCAACGCATGATTGCTTCCGATGAAAAAGAACTTGTCGAAAGCTTTTACAGCGACCTGGAATTTGGAACGGGCGGCCTGCGCGGCATTATGGGTGTTGGCACCATGCGCATGAACGTTTACACCATAGGCATGGCCACACAAGGCCTCGCCAACTACATCTTGGCTCAATTCCCCGGTGCGACTTCGCGCG